>DATHEP010000605.1:0-8153 GCA_035318525.1 Conexibacter sp. | reverse complement strand
CCCAGGTGCAGGACATCACGGCACGCAAGCTGGCGGCCGAGGAGCTGACGCATCAGGCGCTGCACGACCCGCTCACCGGGCTCGCGAACCGCCGCAGCCTCGTGGCCGATCTCGAGCGTGGGATCGCGGAGGCGACGAACGCCCGGCCGTTGCTGCTCGCACTGTTCGACCTCGACGGCTTCAAGACCTACAACGACACGTTCGGACACCCGGCGGGCGACGCGCTGCTGACGCGCCTGGCCAGACGCCTGCAGAGCGTGCTCGACGAGCACGCCATGGCGTATCGCGTCGGCGGCGACGAGTTCTGCGTGCTCAGCACGGCTGAGGATCCGCATGCGCTGCCGCAGCTCGCCGCGGAGGCGCTCGCCGAGCAGGGCGAGGGCTTCACCGTCACGGCGTCCTACGGCTCGGTGCTGCTGCCGGTCGAGGCGAGCACGGCGACCGAGGCGCTGCGGGAGGCCGACCGCCGCATGTACGCCCGCAAGAACTCGGACAGCCGCAGCTCGGCCGGCCGCCAGAGCGCCGACGTGCTGCTGCGGATCCTGTCCGAGCGCAGCCCCGCCCTCGGCGTGCACCTCGACGAGGTGACGGCGCTGTGCGACGCGGTCGCGCAGCAGATGGAGATGCCCGAGGCGGACCGCTCGCCGCTTCTGCAGGCGGCGTCGCTGCACGACGTCGGCAAGGCCGCCATCCCCGACGAGATCCTCAACAAGCCGGGGCCGCTGAACGACGACGAATGGGCCTTCATGCGCCGCCACACGCTGATCGGCGAGCGCATCCTGTCGGCTGCGCCCGCGCTGTCGCGCGCTGCCAAGCTCGTCCGCTGGAGCCACGAGCGCTTCGACGGCATGGGCTATCCGGACAAGCTCGCGGGGAAGGCGATCCCGCTCGCGTCGCGGATCATCGCCGTCTGCGACGCGTACGACGCGATGGTCTCGGATCGTCCGTACAAGGATCGGACCGAGCAACGCGAAGCCCGCGCCGAGCTGCGCCGCTGCGCCGGCAAGCAGTTCGATCCCGAGGTCGTCGAGGTCTTCTGCGCGGTGCTCGAGGAGCGCGAGCGCGCCGGTGTTTCAGCGACTCAGGACTTGCCGGCGTAGTACTGCAGGTTGATGTCCGCGAACTTCGCCCACTCCTCGGGGAGCTGGTCCTCCGCGAAGCAGGCGTCGACCGGGCAGGCCTCGACGCAGGCGTCGCAGTCGATGCACTCCTCCGGGTCGATGTAGAGCATCTCGACCTTGTCGTAGTCGGGCTCGTCCGGCGTCGGGTGGATGCAGTCGACGGGGCAGACCTCGACGCACGAGTTGTCCTTCGTCCCGATGCAGGGCTCTGCGATCACGTAGGCCATTGGCTGGTTGTTCCTCTTCGATGCGGGGACTAGTGGGTCGGCGTCGGATTGTACGGTGGCTGGACACGGTAAGCGGAAGGGAGACCCAGATGGGGAAGCTGAGATTCGAGATCTCGATGTCGCTCGACGGCTACGTCGCGGGGCCGAACCAGAGCCTCGACGACCCGCTCGGAAAGGGCGGCGAGGAGCTCCACGAGTGGATCTTCCCGCTCGCCGCGTGGCGCCGCGAGCACGGGCAGGAGGGCGGGGAGATCACCGCGAGCAGCCCCTTGCTCGAGCAGCGGGTCGCGAACCTCGGCGCGTACATCATGGGCCGCAACATGTTCGGCGGCGGGCCGGGTGGCTGGGGCGACGGCTCATGGGAGGGCTGGTGGGGCGACGACCCGCCGTACCACGTCCCTGTCTTCGTGCTGACGCACCACCCGCGCGAGCCGCTGCCGATGGCGGGCGGCACGACGTTCCACTTCGTCACCGACGGGATCGAGTCGGCGCTCGCGCGGGCTCGCGAGGCGGCCGGCGAGAGAGACGTGCTGCTGGCCGGCGGCGCCGACGTCGCCAATCAGTACCTCCGCGCCAACCTGCTCGACGAGCTGCAGATCAACCTCACGCCCGTGCTGCTCGGCAGCGGCGAGCGGCTGTTCGACGGCCTCGCAGGGGCGAGCCCGAAGCTGGAGCAGACGAGAGTCGTCGAGGGCGTCGGCGTGACGCACCTCTTCTACCGGCGACAGGACGGCTGATCGGGCGGGTGGCGCGGGTGAGGACGATTCCGCGACTTGCTCGCGGAATCGCCTCGACCCGTGACAGGACCCGCCCGCAGCAGCGCTCGGGCTCAGGCGCTACGCCGCCGCGGCGACCTCAGCCCGCCGGTCCGCCCAAGGCCGCGCCGCCTCGATCTGCGCCGACAGCGCGAGCAGCGGGCCCTCCTGGGCGGGGCGCCCGACGAGCTGGACGCCGACGGGGATCCCGTCCTCCCCATGCGCGAACGGCAGCGAGATCGCCGGCTGGCCGGTGACGTTCGCGATCGGCGTGAAGGGCGTGAACTCGCCTGAGCGCGCGAACGTGGCGGCCGGGTCGTCGTTGTCGCCGTTCAGCTCGCCGATCGGCCGCGGGCGCAGCGCCAGCGACGGCGTCAGGACCGCGTCGTAGGCGGCGGTGCCGGTCACGAACATGCGCGCGAGGCCCTGCAACTGCGCGGTCGCGGCGAGGTAGTGGGCCGCGCCGAGCTCGCTCGCGCGCTCCCACAGGTACCAGCTGAGCTGCTCCATGTCGGCGGCGCTCGGCTCGCGGCCGGATACGACGCTCGCGAACACGATCGTCGAGGCGACGGCTGGGCCGAAGCTGGCGCTGAACAGCTCGAACACGCCGGGGATCTGCCAGGGCGGCGCGTCGAGCTCCTCGACCTCGTGGCCGAGCTGCTCCAGCAGCGCGGCGGCGTCGCGCGTGGCAGCCTCGGCGATCGGGTCGACCGTGGCGTCCGGCAGCGGCGACGTCGTCGTGACCCCGATCTTCATCCGCCCGGGCTCGCGCGCGGCGGCCACGGCGAACGGCTCGGCCGGCGGCGGCGCCCACGAGGCGTCGCCCGGCTCCGGGCCCGACAGCAGGTCGAGCAGCTGCGCCGTCTCCGCGACGGTGCGCGACAGCACGCCGTCGGTCGCGAGGAAGCTCTCGCCCAGCGACGGCGCCATCGAGACGCGGCCGCGCGCAGGCTTGAGGCCGACGAGGCCGCAGCAGGCGGCGGGGATCCGTATCGAGCCGCCGCCGTCGTTGCCGTGCGCGATCGGCAGCATCCCCGCGGCGACGGCCGCCGCCGCGCCGCCGGAGGAGCCGCCCGGCGTGCGGGACAGGTCCCAGGGGTTGCGGGTGGGTCCGTTGCGGCGCGACTCGGTCGAGGGCAGGATCCCGTACTCCGGCAGCGCCGTCTTGCCGACGATCACGAAGCCGGCGTCGCGCAGCCGCCGCACGAACGCGGCGTCGTAGGGCGCGGCGAAGTCGCCGAACAGGTCGGCGCAGAAGGTGATGCCCATGCCCTCGACGGGCTGGTTGTCCTTGATCGCGATCGGAACGCCCGCGAACGGGCGCTCGTCGCCCGGAGCGATCGCGTCGGCCGCGGCGAGCGCGCCGTCGGCGTCGACGTGCACGAACGCGTTGACCTGCCCGTCGAGCGCCTCGATCCGCTCGAGCGAGGCGCTCACCAGCTCGCGGGACGTGATCTCGCCGGAGCGCACGAGCGCGGCGAGCTCGCTCACGGGGCGGTAGAGGAGGTCGTGCACGGTGGGCTCCTTGTCGTGGACGCGTGGGCCGGTTCCTGGCTGCGCAGCCAATCCTACGCGGCACTGCGTGCCGCCGCTCCATCTCGGCGGCGTTCCTGCCACTCTGACAGCGACAACGTACGCGACTGGAGCATCGCCATGAGCGCGACCACCGACACCGACGTGCAGTCCGGCCTCGAGGGCGTCGTCGCCTTCGCGACCGAGATCGCGGAGCCCGACCGAGCCGGTGGCGCGCTGCGCTATCGCGGCGTCGACATCGAGGACCTCGTAGGCGCCGTGCCGTTCGAGCAGGTGTGGGGGCTGCTGGTCGACGGCAGCTACGTGCCCGGCCTGCCGCCCGCCGAGCCGTACCCGCTCACGGTCCGCTCCGGAGACCCGCGCGTCGACGTGCAGAGCGCGCTCGCGATGCTCGCGCCCGAGTGGGGCTTCCGCCAGCTGATCGACATCGACGACGCGACGGCGCGCGACCAGCTTGCGCGCGCATCCGTGATGGCGCTGTCGTTCGTCGCCCAGTCGGCTCGCGGAAGCGGGCAGACGCCCGTCTCGCAGCACGACATCGACAAGGGCAGCTCGATCCCCGAGCGCTTCCTGATCCGCTGGCGCGGAGAAGCGGATCCGAACCACGTCAAGGCGATCGACGCCTACTGGATCTCCGCTGCCGAGCACGGCATGAACGCCTCCACGTTCACCGCGCGCGTCGTCGCCTCGACGGGCGCGGACGTGGCCGCCGCGCTGTCGGCCGCCGTCGGCGCCCTGTCCGGCCCGCTGCACGGCGGCGCCCCCTCGCGCGTGCTGAGGATGCTCGACGAGGTCGAGCGCTCGGGCGACGCGGATCGCTGGGTCAAGGACGCGCTCGACCGCGGCGAGCGGCTGATGGGCTTCGGCCACCGCGTCTACCGCGCGGAGGACCCGCGGGCGCGTGTCCTGCGGCGCACGGCGCGGGAGCTCGGCTCGGCTCGCGTCGAGGTCGCCGAAGCGCTCGAGCAGGCTGCGCTTGCCGAGTTGCACGCGCGCAAGCCGGATCGCGTGCTCGCGACGAACGTCGAGTTCTGGTCCGCCGTCGTGCTCGACTATGCCGAGGTGCCGCCGGACCTCTTCACTCCGCTCTTCACCTGCGCGCGCACCGCGGGCTGGTCGGCGCACATCCTCGAGCAGAAGCGCGAGGGTCGCCTGATCCGGCCGACGGCGAAGTACGTCGGTCCCGGACCGCGCCTCCGCGCCGCGGTCTGAGCGCCGAGCCCGCAGGCGATCAGGTGCGCCTGCCGGGCGCGCGGGCGCCCGGCGCGTCGTGACGCGCGACGCCGCCGTGGTGCTCGACGACGCGCGTCAGCAGGCGTGCGAGCACGCGCCGCTCGGCGGTTGAGAGCGGGTCGAGCAGGGCATCCTGGACGGCGTCGACGTGCGCGTCGAGCTGCCGCAGCGCGCGCGTGCCGGCCGGCGTCAGCCGCACAAGGTTGCGGCGGCGGTCGTGCTCGTCGCGCGTGCGTGCCACGAGGCCGTCGTGCTCGAACTCGTCGAGCATCGCCGTCATGTCGCTGCGGTCGATCGAGAGCGTCCGTCCGAGCGCCGCCTGGCTCGCCGGCCCCTGCTCCCGCAGCGCGACGAGCACGGCGTAGTGGTGGCGCCGGATCCCGGTGTCGTTCGCGATGCGCTGCGCCTGCAGCGCCGCGCGGTTCACCAGCCAGGTCGGCAGCTGCCACAGCCGTCTCGGCGCGCGCGCCTCGGCTTCGGGTGTGGCGTCCATGCGCGCAGCCTACCAACATCGTTGGACATACCCACGGTTATGCTACGTTGGTAGGTCCAACGTTGATCAAACCAACAAACAGGAGGCCGTCATGGTCGACGCCACGATCACCACCGACGCAAGCGAGCTCCGGGAGCGGCTGCAGGAGTTGTCCGACCGCGCCGCGATCGCCGACCTCGTCAGCCGTCTCGGGCTGTGGCTGGACGAGCATCGCTTCGACGACGCCCCACTTCTCTTCGTCGAGGACGTGACCGTCGAGACGCCCGGCGGGAGCAGAAGGGGCATCGAGGCGATCACGGCGCAGGCGCGCCGCAACCATCAGGTGCCGACGCAGCACGTGATCTCGAACGTGTTGATCGAGCTCGACGGCGACCGCGCCGACGTCGGCGCCAACCTGATCGTGACGTTCGCCGGCGGGCTCGAGCAGAACGCGGTCGCGCCCGGCCTCCCGGCGGTCAGTCGCGCGCTCGGCGAGCGCTACCTCTTCGAGGTGGTGCGTACGCCGCGCGGGTGGCGGTTCGCGCGCATCGAGCTGCGCGTCCGCTGGACCGCCGGCGAGCCGCTCTGAAAGGGCGAAGGCCCGGTGGGGGACCGGGCCTTCGCGGTGCTTCGGGGGAGATCGAAAGATCTCCCATGCGTCGGACGGAACGCTCCTGAACGTGGAGCGTTCCGCCGCAGCGGGAGCCCGAAGGCTCCTTACATCATCCCGCCCATGCCGCCCATGTCGGGCATGCCACCGCCACCGCCGCCATCCTTCTCCGGCACCTCGGCGACGATCGCCTCGGTCGTGAGGATGTTCTTGGCGATCGAGGCGGCGTTCTGCAGCGCCGAGCGCGTGACCATCGCCGGGTCGATGACGCCGGCGGCGACAAGGTCGACGATCTCGCCGGTCGCCGCGTTGAGGCCGAAGCCCTTCTTGGCCTTGCGCACGTCGTTGACGACGACCGAGCCCTCCAGCCCCGCGTTGTGCGCGATCTGCCGCAGCGGCTCCTCGAGCGCGCGCAGGATGATCCGCGCGCCCGTCTTCTCGTCCTCGTCCTCGATCGCGTCGACCTTGACCGCGTCGGCCGCCTGCAGCAACGCGACGCCGCCGCCGGGCACGATGCCCTCCTCGAGGGCGGCGCGCGTGGCCTGCAGCGCGTCCTCGACGCGGTGCTTCTTCTCCTTCATCTCCGTCTCGGTGGCCGCGCCGACCTTCACGACGGCGACGCCGCCGGAGAGCTTGGCGAGGCGCTCCTGCAGCTTCTCGCGGTCGAAGTCCGAGTCGGTGTTCTCGACCTCGGCCTTGATCTGCTTGATGCGGCCCTTGATCGCCTCGCCGTCGCCGGCGCCGTCGATGACCGTCGTCGTGTCCTTCGCGACGACGAGACGACGAGCGCGACCGAGCTGCGAGAGCTGCGTGTTCTCGAGCTTGAGGCCCATCTCCTCGGTGATGACCTCGCCGCCCGTGAGGATCGCGATGTCCTCGAGCATGCGCTTGCGGCGGTCGCCGAAGCCCGGTGCCTTGACGGCGACGCCGGTGAAGGTGCCGCGCAGCTTGTTCACGACGAGCGTCGCGAGGGCCTCGCCCTCGACGTCCTCGGCGATGATCAGCAGCGGCTTGCCCGACTGGATGACGGCCTCGAGGACCGGCAGCACGTCGCGCACGGAGCCGATCTTGGAGTTCGCGATGAGGATGTAGGGGTCCTCGAGCACGGCCTCCATGCGGTCCTGGTCGGTGACCATGTAGGGCGAGATGTAGCCCTTGTCGAACTGCATGCCCTCGGTGAACTCGAGGTCCATGCCGAACGTCTGGCCCTCCTCGACGTTCACGACGCCGTCCTTGCCGACCTTCTCGATCGCGTCGGCGATGACGTCGCCGATCTCCTCGTCGCCGGCCGAGATCGTCGCGACGCGCGAGATCTGCTCCTTGCCGGAGATCTCCTTCGAGAGTCTGCCGATCGAGGCGACGACCTGGTCGACCGCCGTCTCGATGCCGCGCTTGAGGCCGAGCGGGTTGGCGCCGGCCGCGACGTTCTTGAGGCCCGTGCGGACGATCGCCTGGGCGAGCACCGTGGCGGTCGTCGTGCCGTCGCCGGCGACGTCGTTGGTCGCCGTGGCAACCTCGCGCACCAGCTGCGCGCCCTGGTTCTGGAAGACGTCCTCGACCTCGATCTCGCGGGCGATGGTGACGCCGTCGTTCGTGATCGTGGGAGCGCCGAACTTCTTGTCGAGGACGACGTAGCGGCCCTTCGGGCCGAGCGTCACCTTGACGGCGTTGGCGACTGCGTCGACGCCGGCCTCGAGGGCCTTGCGCGCGTCCGCGTCGTACTTGAGCTCCTTGTGTGCCATCTGAGTTCTCGTTCTCCTAGAGGGGCGGCGCTAGCCGGTGACCTTGGCGAGCACGTCGGACTCGCGCAGGACCAGCAGGTCCTCGCCGTCGACCTTGATCTCGGTGCCGCCGTACTTGCTGTAGAGGACCTCGTCGCCCTCGCTCACGTCGAGCGGGATGCGCTTCTCGCCGTCCTCGTCCCACTTGCCGTCGCCGACGGCGACGACCGATCCCTTCTGCGGCTTCTCCTTGGCGGTGTCGGGGAGCACGAGGCCGCTAGCGGTCGTCTCGTCCTCCTCGATGGCCCGCACGATCAGGCGGTCGCCGAGGGGCTTGAGCTTCATGTGATGCAACCTCCGATGAAGGCAGTGGACTGTCCTCGTTGGCACTCGTCCCATGCGAGTGCCAACCCCGTCCGACTATAGCCAACCGTTGGCACTCGTGCCAGACGAGTGCCAACGGTTGTTCACACGGGGCTGC
>DATHEP010000604.1:0-2251 GCA_035318525.1 Conexibacter sp. | reverse complement strand
TTCCCCGGCGGGTTGACGGTGTCGAAGCGGATCAGGCGCTGGAGCAGCTCGACGGTCGCCTGTTGCAGATCGTGGCTCATCGGCGTGCCGATCCTAGATGGTTGAGCCACGAGATCGTGGATGTGAGTCAACCATCAGGGGTTCACGATCGCCTGCACGACCATCCCCGCCGCGGCGACCAGCAGCACGAATCCGATCGCGCGGATCAGCTGCTGCTCGGACAGGCGCCCCGTGAGCCGGGAGCCGAGCAGCGCGCCGGGGATCGAGGCGGCGCCGCCGACGAGGATCGGCGTCAGGTCGGGCGTGGCGTTCGGCAGGTGGCCGAGCGCGCCCGACACACCGACGAGGAACCCGACCGAGACGTTGGTGCCGACCGCTCTCGCCGGCACCTCGCCGACGAGCTTCAGCAGCGCCGGCATGCGCAGCGAGCCGAGGATCAGCCCGACCATCCCGCCGAGCACGCCGATCGCGGCGCCGCTTCCGACCGCCGCAGGGATGTCGAGCGGGTGCGGCTCTCCGTCGGCGCGCGGCGGGCGCGGCGGACGCTTGTCCCGCAGCATCCCGATCCCGCTCAGCAGCAGCACGACCGCGATCAGGATCAGCAGCGCGCGCGATGGCAGCACCCCGGACACGTAGCCCCCGGCGACCGCGCCGAGGATCGACGGCGGCGCCATCCAGACGAACAGCCGCCAGTTGATGCGGCCGGCGCGGATGTGAGCGATCGCGGCGGTGGCGGCGGCGACGGCGCTGATCGCGATGTTCGCGCCCGCGCCGGCCGCCGGCGAGGAGGCGACGAGCAGCACGACGGGCAGGCGCAGGTTGCCGAGCACGAGGCCGACGAGGCCGCCGCCGAGCGCGACGAGGAAGCACCAGATCGCGAGCAGGGCGAGCTCCATCTCGGCGCGCAGGGTAGTCGTGCTCGGGTCCGGCCGGGTTGGCGGGCGGGTCCTGTCGGCTCCGGGTGCGCGCACACCGCCTTCGGCGGCGCACGTGCATCCTCACCGCCACCCGCCCGATCGGCGTCGGTGCTGCTCCCCGCCCGCTCGCGTGGCCGTCTCGCCGGGTGCCGCCCCCACCGCTTCCCCTCCTTGCCGCCGGAGACGCCCGCTCGTTGGCCGCCGTGTGCGGCAGACTGCTTGCGTGGACTCGCTGTTCGACGCCGATTCCGCGCGCTCCGACGCGGCCGTCCCGCCAGGCGCTCCGCTCGCCGCGCGCATGCGCCCCCACGACCTGGCCGAGCTGGTCGGCCAGGAGCATCTGCTCGCGGAGGGCTCGGCGCTGCGCACCGCGATCGAGCAGGGCACACCGCACTCGATGATCCTGCACGGGCCGACGGGCAGTGGGAAGACGACGCTCGCACGGATCGTCGCGGCGAGCGCCGACGCGGCGTTCGAGGAGCTGAGCGCGGTGCAGGCCGGCAGAGCCGAGGTGCGCGAGGTCCTCAGACGCGCCGAGGAACGGCGCCGCGGCGGCCGCGCGACGATCTTCTTCCTCGACGAGATCCACCGCTTCAACAAGGCGCAGCAGGACGCGCTGCTGCCGGCCGTCGAGGAGGGGCTGGTGACGTTGATCGGCGCGACGACAGAGAACCCGTCGTTCGAGGTCAACGGCGCGCTGCTGTCACGCGCCCGCGTGTACGAGCTGGAGGAGCTGAGCGAGGCGGACGTGCTGACACTGCTGCGGCGCGCGCTGGAACAGGGCGAGTGCGACGAGGTGGCGGTGACGGACGAGGCGGTCGAGCTGCTGGCGGCCCGCGCCGGCGGGGACGCGCGCACCGCGCTGGCGGCCCTGGAGCTCGCGTGCAGAACCGCGCCGGAGGAGGGCGTTACGCTCGCGCACGCCGAGGACGCGCTGCAGCGGCGGATCCTCCACTACGACCGCGCCGCCGACCGCCACTACGACACGATCTCCGCCTGGATCAAGGCGACCCGAGCCTCCGACCCGGACGCCTCGCTCTACTACCTCGCGGTGATGCTGGAGGGCGGGGAGGACCCGCGCTTCATCGCACGGCGGATGGTGATCCTCGCGAGCGAGGACGTCGGCAACGCCGACCCGCAGGCGCTCTCGGTCGCCACCGCCGCGGCCGCGGCCGTCGATCGCATCGGGTTGCCGGAGGCGCAGTTCCCGCTCGCGCAGGCGGCGATCTACCTGTCGTTGGCGCCGAAGTCCGACGGCGCGAAGCGGGCGATCGGCGCGGCGCGCGAGTTCGTCCGCAGCCACGGCGCGGAACCCCCGCCGGTGGCGCTGCGCT
>DATHEP010000603.1:0-5091 GCA_035318525.1 Conexibacter sp. | reverse complement strand
ATGCCGGCGGCGACGTGCGTCGCCGCGCCGGCGAGTCGGTCGCGCTCGAGCACGATCGTGCGCAGCCCGCGCTGCTGCGCGCGCCACGCGACGGCGAGGCCCGCGATGCCGCCACCCACGACGGCGACGTCGAAGCTGCTTTGGGAGTGACGGTTGGGCACTGGCTCCTTCCCTGCGCCGGCATGATCCGGATCAGGTTCTGACGGTCGGCGGCCGGCATGCCGCCCTCTCAGCCCGGTTGAGGGCTCCCGTGGAGTCGATGGTAGCGCCGCCGGCGCGGGCGGCTCAGCGCCGCGCGAACGCGAGGCGCCGGCCGGCGCGCGCGACGGACGCCGCACTGCCGCGGATGCGGCCGGCGTGGATGTCGCGGGGAGGGGCGTCCGGAGGCGTCGCCGGGGCGACGGCCGGGCGGTGGCGGCGGATCACGAACAGCGTCGCGGTCGTCGTGATCAGCGCGACGAGGTTCGGCACGATCAGGATCACGTTCGCGGTCGCGAAGCCGTAGAGCAGCCACGCAGACGCGTTGACGCGCATCACGATGAAGACGCCGGAGCTGACCTCCGACGAGTCGTGCACGATGCGGATGCGCCGTGCTTGGAGCAGGGGCGAGAGAGCCATCAGGACGCCCATCGCGGCGGCGACCGGGCCCACGAGCGAGGCGAGGGTCATCGGAGCTTCGTTTCGGAGAGGGTGTGCGCGACCGGACGGACACCAGCGCTTCCATGCGATCCGTCCGCAGTCCAACGTAGCGGCCGCGCGCCGGATCCATGCATCGTGTGACGAGGTTCACACGATGCCGGTCACATGCCGTTCAGGACCGCAGGTCGCGCAGCACCCTCGCGGCGCCGACGAGCATGTAGCCGCCGGTGAGCGCGGTCGTCGCGAGCGCCGGGCCGCGCGGCATGTCGCGGCGGCGCAGGTGCCCGATCCCGGCGACCGTGTCGGACACGTCGCACATGAACGCGAGCCGCTGCCAGCGGCGGCGCGCCGTGCCGTCGCTCGTGAGCCAGCCGAGCCCGAGCGCGACGGCACGGATCCCGAACACGCGTGTCATGTAGTCGAGCTCCGGTGACGTCGCGCCACCGGCGCCGAACACCCGCGCGGTCCCGCGCGGCGAGAGCCGGCTCGGTGCGCCGAGGGCGATGCGGCCGAGCGCGAGGCCCGCGAGTGCGCGGTCCAGTCCGGCGTCGCCGTCGGTCCCGCCGAGCGCGCGCGTCAGCGGCGCCGTCAGCAGCGGCAGCCCGGCGCGCGGCCGGCGTGCGACCGCGGCGAGCAGCGGGCGCAGGTCCATCTGCGCCTTGCGGGAGAGGATGCGGCCGTCACGCAGCACGATGCGGTCGTGCGTGACGAGCTCGACCGGGAGGCCGTCGAGCGTGCCGTGCAGCGCCAGCTCGATCGTCACGCCAGCGTGCTCGGGTCTCCAGCCGCGGACGTCGCCGCGCAGGTCGGGCATGACCCCGAACAGCGTCTCGAAGAACGCACGGAAGCCGTCGTGGCCGCGCGCCGGCGGCAGCAGCGGCTGCGACAGCACGACCTCGTCGTCCACCAGGTCGGGCAGGAAGTGGTCGAGGAAGGTCGGCGCACCGCCGCGCCAGCCGGCATCGAAGCGCTCGACGAAGGCGGCCTTGGCGGCGTCGTCCGCATGACCGTTCGCGGCCGCCCCGTCCGCGACGGCGGCCGGCTCGGGCGCGGTGCTCACGCCGCGCCACCGACCGGCTCGCGCGCGAACGACGCGATCAGCTCCGCGAGGCGCTCGGGTCTGTCCTCGGCCGAGAAGGTGCGCGCGCCGGCGATCCACTCGAGCCGCGCACCGGGGATCGTCGCCGCGAGGCGCTCGCCGTCCGACGGCGGGAAGAAGCGGTCGTCGGCCGACCAGGCGATCAGCGCCGGGCGGTCGAAGCTGCGCAGCTTCTCCGCCGCCGCGAGCGTGTCGGCCGGGTCGACGCCGCGGGCAAGTCGCGTGGCGTCGTCGCGGACGCCGGCGTTCTGGATCACGGGCAGCACGTAGCTGTCGGTCGCGTCGTCGGGGATCCGCTCGTGCACGAGCCAGCCGAACGCGATCGGCAGATGGCGCGGCGCGCGGAAGCGCATCAGCGCGTAGCCGGCGCGCAGCCCGCCTGGCAGGCGCAGCAGGGCGAACAGCGGCTTGAGCCGCGGCGGCGGGAAGTGCTCGAACGCGTCGCACGAGGTCAGCACGAGGCGGCCGAGCCAGTCCGGCCGCTCGGCGGCGGCCAGCTGGCAGATCGCGCCGCCGGTGTCGTTGCCGACGAGCGTCACGTCGTGGAGGTCGAGCGCGGTGACCGCCTCGCCGATCAGCTTGGCGATGTCGGGCGGCGTGTTCGGCCGTGCCGGCACCGGGATCAGGTGCGAGCCGAGCGGCAGGTCGAGCGTCACGCGCGTGAAGCCGTCGAGCCGCGGCACGACCTTGCGCCACAGGTTCGCGTTCACGAGCGCGCCGTGAACGAACACGATCGCGGGGCCCTCGCCGGTCACGTGCGCGCGCACGCGGGCGCCGTCGAGCTCAAGCGTGCGCGCGGGGCCGAGGTCGGTTGAGCGCCAGTCTGCGTTCGCGTTCGCCATGCGGTCCGCTCCTCTCACATACAGGTTGTATGTCCTAGCATACAGACGGTATGCCGAGGGAGGAGCAGGCTGCCGCCACGCGGTCCGAGCTGCTGCGCGTCGCGCGCGAGCTGTTCGCCGCGCGCGGCTACGCAGACGTCGGGACGGAGGAGATCGTGCGCGCCGCGCACGTCACGCGCGGCGCCCTCTACCACCACTTCGAGGACAAGCGCGACCTCTTCCGCGCGGTCCACGGACAGCTCGCCGAGGAGATCCTCGCGACGATCGTTGCGGGCACCGCCGGCAGCGCCGATCCGTTCGAGGCGCTCACGAGAGGCATGCGCGCATTCCTCGACGCCTGCACGGACCCGGCCGTCATTCGCATCTCCCACCTCGACGCGCCCGCCGTGCTCGGCTGGGCGGAGTGGCGCGAAGTCGACGCCCAGCACTGGCTCGGCGTCGTCTCGATGGCGCTGCAGGAGGCGATGGACGCGAGGCTGATGCGCCGCCAGGAGGTGCAGCCGCTTGCGCACATGCTGCTCGGCGCGATGGTCGAGGCGTCGATGCTGATCGCCGACACGGCCAACCCGAAGGCCGCGCGCGGCGAGGTCGAGGGGCCGCTGCTGGCGCTGCTCGAGGGACTGCGCGTCTGACGCAACCGAGCCGAGCCGGCTCACGCACGAACTCCCGCGCCGCCCGAGCTCGCGCATAGGATGCGCCGGTCGCGCCTTCCCCCTGAGAGGAGCAGCACGTGCGCAGGTTCATGATCGGCCTGAGTCACGCGATGCAGCGCCATCGCTGGCTCGTGATCGGCGCACGCAGGCGGCCCGCAGCGGCACCGGCGTCGCCGGCCACGTGATCGCGGCCGCCGCGATCATCATGGTCGCCGTCTTCATCGTCTTCACGATCTTCGGCGTGCCGACGATCCAGGCCGCGGGCCTCGGCGCCGCGGTCGCGGTCGTCGCCTCCGCCGCGCTCGTGCAGCTCGCCTTCATGCCGGCGCTGATGACGCTGATGGGCGACCGCATCTGGTGGTTGCCGCGCTGGCTCGACCGCGTGCTGCCGAGAATCGAGCTGGAGTAGGGGGGCGGGGGCGCCCCGCCCCGCGCTCAGCGCGCACGCAGCTCGTCGATCGCGATCGAGACGAGCGTCGGACCGGGCAGCCCGCGCGGCGTGACGCGGCGGCGCGTCGGCACGAGCAGGCCGTCGAACCAGGCGTGGTCGGCGCAGCGGTGCTGGGCGGGCGCGAGGCGGCCGAAGACGGTCTCGGCGGTGTAGTCGAGGCGCGTCAGGCGGGCCGCAGCATCGAAGTGGAACGTCTGGCGCGTCGAGTGCTGCGGGATGCGGGCGGGGAAGTCGACGCGCAGCCGGCGGCGCGGCAGCTCGCGCACGACGACGTCGTCGTCGGCGAGCACGAACGGCGTCGCCAGATAGCCCCACAGCGCGTAGCCGGCGAAGTGGACGAGGTCCGCGCGCGTCCAGCGACGGCGTGCCATGCCGCGCGGCCGCGGCGTAGCGGCGTCGAAGATGCCGATGCCGTGCAGCTCCACGTGGGGGCGCCGCGGGTCCGCCGTGGCGCGGAAGCTGCGCAGCGCGTGGGGCTGGCCCTTCAACGGGAACGCGAGCCCGCCGCAGCGCAGCGCGACGTCGATCGCCGCGATCGCCCGCCAGCGCTCGAGGCCTCCGTGCGCGGCGATCGCCTCGTCGAGGAGCGGCATCGTGGACATGGTGCCTTGCGATCCGTTGCGCGTGCTGCGCTTCGGTGGGGTCGGGTCGGGGTCAGGCGTTCTGTTCGTGGCGGGGGGACGGTGGTCCGCTCGTGGCGGGACGGCCGCGGTCCGTTCGTGCGCCGCCGGCGTTCCGCCGCGCGGCGCGTACGGAGCGCACCCGACCCGGCGCCCTGCTGCCAACATGCAGGACGGATGAGCCAGATCGGTGACGAACGACGTGCGCGGCTGCGCGAGGCGCGGCTGTACCTCGTGTGCGGGGCGGCGGGCGACGGGCGCGGAGATCTGCGCGCCTTCCTCGACGCGGCGCTGCGCGGCGGAGTGGACGTCGTGCAGCTGCGCGAGAAGGACCCGGCCGTGGACGACGCGATCCTGCGCGCGGCGCAGGTCTTCCGCGAGGCATGCGACGCGCACGACGCGCTGTTCGTCCTCAACGACCGGCCGGACCTGACGACGACGGCGCGCGCGGACGGCGTGCACGTCGGGCAGGACGACATGCCGATCGCGGAGGGGCGCGCGCTCGTCGGCGAGGACGTGCTGCTCGGCCGCTCGACGCACACGCCCGAGCAGGTGGAGGACGCAGCCGTCGCCGACGTCGACTACTTCGCGGTCGGGCCGGTCCACGCGACGCCGACCAAGCCGGGGCGACCGGCGGTGGGCCTGGAGCTGATCCGCCACGCAGCGGGTGCGGCGCGGCCGCTGCCGTGGTTTGCGATCGGCGGGATCGACGCGTCGAACGTCGGCGACGTGGTGGCAGCGGGCGCGACGCGGATCGTCGTCGTGCGCGCGCTGACGGAGGCGCGCG
>DATHEP010000602.1:0-8525 GCA_035318525.1 Conexibacter sp. | reverse complement strand
TGATTTACGTGCAACCGAGAGCGCTCGAAAGCCATCACAGCGTTCGACCGCTCGAATCGCACGATCCCCACGTTCAAAAGTACACACAATAATCCGTGTCTGTCAAGCGTCCCTGGCGAAGCTGGCACACAATGCGTCGAGCAGCGCGACGATCCCTCAAGCGGCGCACCGGAGGTGCCGATCCACTGCCTATGCCCCGGCTTCACCTCTTGCTCGCGCTCCTGCTCGCAATGCTCGCACTCGGCACCGACTCGGCACTCGGCGCCGCTGCTCTGACAGCCGACGGCTCCGCCTCCGCGCGCGTCGCGAGCGAGGACCCGGGCGACGAGTGGGGCGACGAGTGGGGCGACGACAGCGAGGAGCCCGGCGACGACTGGGACGACGACGGATGCGTCGTGACCGACGAGAACGGCGAGCCGATCGCCGACGACAGCTGTTGGGAGGACGACGACCCCTGCCTCGCCGACGAGGGCGCCGCCGCGCAGCCAGTCGACGACGACTGGGGCGATGACTGGGGCGACGAGGACCCCGGTGAGGAGGCGGGCGAGTCGACCTGCGACGAGGACCCCGCGACGAGCGAGCACGTCGCCCCTCCGCTCATCTCCGACCTGCATGCGAGCGACGCTCGCGGCAGCCGCGTGCGCGTCGACTTCCGGCTCGACCGCGCCGGACACATCATCCTGACGCTGAAGCGGACCGGTCAGCCGGGCAAGGCGAACCGGCGGTGCGCGAAGCCGGCGCGCGCGGCCAAGCGCCGCGCTGCGGGCAAGCCGAGCAATGCTTGCGGCAGCAGAGTCGCAGTGCGCGGCGCGCTGAGCATCGCCGGGCGCAGCGGCGCGAACGCGACGACGCTGCGGCGCTGGAACGGCCAACCCCTCGCGCCAGGCGCCTACCGCCTGACGGCGACTCCGGACGCGGCCGGCGGCCGCGGCGCAAGCACGACGTTCACGCTGCGCCCGCCCGCCCGCCCGCGCTGACGCCGTACCGGCCGCGCCGCTGACCCGGTCGCCCGGGCGATCAGTCCTCGTGGGGGACGAAGTCGCGCTTGCGCGCGCCGCAGACCGGACAGAACCAGGTCTCGGGGATGTCCTCGAACGCCGTGCCGGGTGGGATGCCGCCGTCCGGGTCGCCGTCGAGCGGGTCGTAGATGAACCCGCAGGACTCGCAGATCCACTTCTGTGTCGTTTGCGTTGCGCTCATGCCGGAACCGTACCGCGCGTTCGTGCCGGCACGCTGTACTAGGGTGAGACGCAGATGGAGCCCGCGCAGCCTGCACCCGGCGAGGAGCTCAACATGGGGGCGGTGACGACGCCGCGCCTCGCGGCGAGCGTGATCGTCATGCGCGGCGAGGACCGCGGGCTGGAGGTGCTGCTCGTGCAGCGCAACCCCGCCTCGAGATTCATGGGCGGCGCGTGGGTCTTCCCCGGCGGGTCGGTCGACGAGGCGGACGGCGAGGGCGAGCCCGCGCTGCGCGCCGCGGGCGTGCGCGAGGTCGAGGAGGAGGCCGGCATCGCGATCGCCGACCCGGCGAGCCTCGTTCCGTTCTCGCGCTGGATCACGCCGGCGGTCGTGAAGATCCGCTTCGACACGTGGTTCTTCCTCTCGCCCGTGGCCGAGGACGCCGCGCCGCAGATCGACGGCGGCGAGTGCGTCGACTGGCGCTGGAGCACCCCGCAGGGCGCGCTCGACGCGCACGCAGCGGGCGACCTGATGCTCGTCTTCCCGACGATCAAGCACCTCGAGCAGTTGGCCGCCTTCCCGCACGCGGAGGCGCTGCTCGCGCACGCGCGCGGGCGCGAGGTGCTGCCGGTCGAGCCGCGCGTCGTGCTGGAGGGCGAGGTCGCGCGGGTGCTGCTGCCCGGCGACCCCGGCTACGAGGACGACCAGCCACCGGCGGGGAGATGACGACGATGGCCGCCGCCGGCATCACCGTCGCGGTCACCGGTCCGACCGGCGACATCGGCCGCGCGTTCATGCGCGCGTTGGAGCGCAGCAGAGACGTCGCGGCGATCCGCGCGCTCGGCCGCCGCGCGCTCGACCCTTCGGCGGAGGGCTGGCGCAAGACGACCTACACGCGCGGCGACGTGCTCGACCGTGCCGCCGTCGACGAGCTGGTCGCGGGCGCCGACGCGGTCATCCACCTGGCGTTCGCGATCATGGGCGCCGGCGGCGCCGACGGCCATCGCGTGAACGTCGAGGGCTCGCGCAACGTCTTCGCGGCAAGCGTCGCGGCCGGTGCGAGACGACTCGTCTACACCTCGTCGGTCGCCGCCTACGGCTTTCACCAGGACAACCCCGCGGAGCTGACCGAGGACGTGCCTCCGCGCGGCACCGGCGCGCACGCGTACTCGGCCGAGAAGGCGGAGGTCGAGCGGCTGCTCGGCGACGTCACGCGCGGCAGCGCGACGGCGGTCTACGTCTTCCGGCCGTGCATCGTCGCCGGGCCCGACGCGCTGATGCTGATCCAGTCGATCCCCTACGTGCAGCTCGGCGAGCGCATGCCGGAGGCGCTGCGGCGCCTGTTCGACGCCGCGCCCGTGCTGAAGCCGGTGATCCCCGACAACGGGGTGTCGTTCCAGCTCGTGCACCACGACGACGTCGCGAGTGCGCTGCGCGCCGCGGCGCTCGGAAGAGGCGCGCCGGGCGTCTACAACCTCGCCGGCCCCGGCACGCTGACGATGCGCGACCTCGCCGCGGACCTCGGCTGGTACGCGGTCCCGGTGCCGGAGCTCGCGGTTGACGCAGCGGCCGAGCTGGCCGGTCGGCTGCCGTTCGTGCCGGAGAAGGCCCAGTGGATCAACGCGCTGCGCGTGCCGGTCGTGATGGACACGGCGAAGGCGCGCCGCGAGCTGAGATGGCGCCCCAGATACGGCGCCCGCGAGACGCTGCGCGCGACGATCGCCGAGGCGCGCGTGGCCGAGCTGCTGCGCTGAGCGGGGGCGTCAGAGGCCGACGATACGTCGCCAGCGACCGATGCCGCCGGCGCGGCTGGCTGCCGCATAGAGCCCGCGCAGGCCGGCTGCATCGAACTCCGCCGGGCTGGGCCAGGTCGCGCGTCCGGCAAGGAAGTCGCGCAGCTCGCGCTCGATGCGTACATCGGTCCAGCGAGCCGGCCGACCCACGCTCCGACCCGCTCTCGCCCCGCGCGCCGGCGTGGCACCGGCGAGCACGTAGCGCGTGCCGCGTCCGCGACCGCGCACGACGACCAAGCCATGCTCCACCAGGCTGCGAAGGTCGCGGCTCGCCCCTGCCCGCCCGACACCGGCGGCCTGCTCGTACTCCCCGCGCACGAACTCCCGCCGGCCTTGGACGCGCAGCGTCGTCAACGCGCGCTGCTGGCCCTCGGTGAGGCGCAGGGCGCCGGCCCCGCCGCCGGGCAGCAGCGCCGTGAGCTCCACGACGGTCGCCGCCACACGTTCGTACTCCTCAGCCAAGCCGCGCAGGAAGTACGCAAGCCACTCCTCCATGTTGAGCGTGTTGCGCCGCACCGACTGCAGCGCGGCGTAGTACGCCGAGCGATCCTCGGCGTAATAGCGCTCGAACGAGAGCATCCGCCCCGGGAGGACGCCGGACTCCATCAGCACCGCCGCCTGGAACAGGCGGGCGACGCGGCCATTGCCGTCGGCGAACGGATGGACGTCGGTGATGCCGTAGTGCATGACACCGGCGAGCACGAAGGGCGGATCGCCGGCCTCTCGCTTGCGTGCCAGCCACTCGCACATGCTGAGCATCCGCAGCTCGACCTCGTCGGCGGGCGGGCCCTCGTGCATCACCTGGCCGGTGAGGTGATTCACGACGACTGCCACGCCATCGCGCCAGGCGCCCTCGTGATGCGGCTTGAAGTGGGGGTCGCCGGCGCGACCAAGGTCGCGCGTGGTGAGGCGGTGGAGATCCTTCAGCAGGTCCGCGTCGAGCCGAAGGTTCGACGTGTCGAGCCGCTCGTCGAGCAGATCGAGCGCCGCTACATAGTTCACGAGCTCGATCTTCGCCCGGGTGTCCGGTGGAAGTTGGCCGCGGGCGGCACGCTCGGCCTCGATAACGGGAAGCTCGTTGCCCTCGATGAGGTTCGAGTAGTGGACCGTGCCGACGCGGGCCGATGCGCGCAGCTGATCGGCCACGGCCGGCAGCACGCGAGCCCCGCGTATCGTGCCGAGCGCCTGCGCGACGCGCGCGAGCAATACGGTCATGTCCGGCGTATAGCGCCGGAAACGGGGGGAGAAGACAAGCTCTGAAGGAATACGTGCCATTCGGGAATACGCGCGGATAGGAGCAAAAATAATATGAAGCTTTTGCAGGACTTTTTTTCTTTTATGCTCCTTAGGAACAATATTACTGCTGATTCGCGGCCTAGGGCCGATAGCGCGTTACTGCTTAGTAATACGAAAAGAGAAAATCGGTTTTTACGGGCATTTCTGGTCTTTCTGCCGCTCAGTAGCAAAATATCTGCTTCAGCCGCACCTGCCGAGCTGCTGCGCTGAGCCGTATCGTTCGAGCCATGGCACACCCCACGCAGACGGCGGTCGGGACGTGGAGCGGCGGGCGCTTCATGCACTTCGGCGAGCCGCTCGACGACGAGCGGCTGCTGGCGCTGCTGCGGCCGGACGATGCGATCCGCACGGTCCTGACGGCCGACGCCTACGGCGCCGGCGACGCCGACCGCCTGCTCGGCCGCGCGCTCGACGGGCTCCCGCGTGACGACTACGTGCTCGTCGGCGCAGTCGGGCACGACTTCTACGACGGCGAGCGCCAGGGCGCGAAGGGCTTCCCGCGCTTCACGGACCCGGCGCTGCGCGGTCCGGACGGCTACGCCGACTACCTGCGGCGTGCGACCGAGGCGTCGCTGGAGCGCTGCGGGGTCGACCGCTTCGACCTGCTGCTGCTGCACAACCCCGACCGCGTCGGCTACACGAGCGAGGCGGTCTGGGACGGGATGGCGGCGCTGCGCGACGCCGGCGTGACGGACCTGATCGGCGTCGCTCCCGGCCCGGCGAACGGCTTCACGCTCGACCTGATCGACTGCTTCGAGCGCTTCGGCGACCGCATCGACTGGGCGATGGTGATCCTCAACCCGCTCGAGCCGTGGCCTGGGGAGCTGGCGCTTCCGGCCGCCGCCGCGCACGACGTCAAGCTGCTCACGCGCGTCGTCGACTACGGCGGGCTGTTCGCCGACGACCTGACCGACGCGTCGTCGCTCGGCCCGCGCGACCACCGCGCCTTCCGGCCGGCGGGCTGGATCGAGGCGGGCCGCGAGCGGATCGCCCGCATGCGCCCGATCGCCGAGCGGCACGGCCTCACGCCGCTGCAGCTCGCCTGCCATTGGAACCTCGCGCACGAGCCGGTCGCGTGCGTCGTGCCGACGCTCGTTCAGGAGGCCGGCCCCGACGCGCGCCCGGTCGAGGACAAGCGCGCCGAGCTGGCGGCGCTGCCGCCGGGGATCCGCCTCAGCGCCGAGGACGTCGCCGAGCTGCGTGCGATCGGAGACAACACCGGCTCGATGCTCCTCAAGGGCGCAGCGCCCGACCACGACGGTCCGGCGCTGCCGGACCGCTGGCCGCTCGACGCCTCGCTCGGCGAGCTGGCCGCGCGCTGGGCGATCGACCCAGCGCGCGACCTCGTCAAGCTCGCTACGTGACGACGAGTCGGATCACGGGTCGACCCAGGTGATCATGATGCCCATCATCTCTTCGAGCCCGTGGTGGCCTGCGGGCACTTCGTAGATCGTGTGCAGGCGCAGCGTGTTGCCGCTGCTGATCGCGGCGACCGGGTCTCTGATGCACGTGCTCATCGAAGAGACGTGCGAGCGCCCGTCGGGCGTTCTGTAGCCTTCGGTCTCGCCGAATCTCGCGACGGAGTTGCAGATCAGCGCTTCGCTTCTGCTGTTGTTCGTCAGTTCGACGTTGACGCCGTGGTCGTGGATGTGACCGGCGGCGGCGATCACGTTGCCCGTGATCGGGCTTCTTATGTCTCTATGCGTGTCGCTGAAGCCCTCGGGCACCGTTATCAGCGAGTCGCTGCTACAACCGTCAGCGTCGAGCCACACCGGCCGGACGTTGTCGCGGCTGGTCGCGTCCGCTCCGGTCGCGTAAGTGAATCTGACGCGCACGTAGACGGTCTTTCTCGTGACCTCCCAGTTCATGAGGTCGGTGGCCATGTTCCACTGCTCGCCGCTGGAGGCGACGTTGTAGCCGTAATCGATGCCGCTGACGTCGATCGCCGTGCGCTCATTGCCGCTCGCGAAGAAGCGCTCCCCGAGCACCCCGCTTCCGCTCGATGGACACACCAGGTCTCTCTTGCTGTTGCCGGTCGCGGCAAACAGGAAGTGGTGGAGCATCGGCCCCGTGTTCAGGTTGGCTTCTCTGCCTTCCGCGTAGACGAGTTCGGGATCGATCGCGATGATGTCGCAATTGGTGCACGGCTTTGACACGTTGAAGTCGATGTCGTTCGTGATCATCCCCATCGTCTCGTGGTCGTGCGGGTCGCCCCCGCCGGCCGGGATGACCCATGGGCCGTAGTCGATCGTTCTGGACGTGATCGTCGCGCCTGCGCTCGGCGCGAGCGCGAGCACGGCGAACAATCCGCAGACGAGTGCCACCAGGCACCTGGTGCGAGACATTGAAGTTCCCCCTTGGAGCTGTGGATGCGGCCCGGGCCTCTCTGCGACTTCCCCCGAAGCCCCGATGAGCGTGCGACCCTAGCCCGCCTGACGGACCAGTGTCAAACCGGTTCCGGGTCAGGTGACGCGTAGACGCTCAGATCCCCTCCTCGCCCTCGATCACGTGCATGACAGCGTTGATGAGGGCGAGGTGGGTGAACGCCTGCGGATAGTTGCCGAGGTGACGGCTCGTGTGGACGTCGAGCTCCTCGGCGTACAGCAGCAGCGGCGAGGCGTAGTTGAGCAGCTTCTCCAGCAGCGTCTTCGCGCGGCGGTGCTCGCCGATCTCCTCCAGCGCGGCGACGAGCCAGAACGAGCAGATCAGGAACGTGCCCTCCTCGCCGTGCAGGCCGTCGTCGGTCTCCTCGACGCGGTAGCGCAGCACGAGGCCGTGGTCGGTCAGCTCGCGCGCGATCGCCTTCACCGTGGCCACGACGCGTCTGTCGTCCGGCGGCAGGAAGCGCACCAGCGGGATCAGCAGCGTCGAGGCGTCGAGCGCATCGGTCCCGTAGTGCTGGCGGAAGACGCCGTCGCGCACGCCCTCTCTCAAGATGTCCCGCTTGATCTCGTCAGCGATCTCCTGCCACTCGGCGCCGAGGTCCGGCTCGCCGTGGATCTCCGCCAGGCGCGCGCCGCGGTCGAGCGCGACCCAGCACATCAGCTTCGAGGAGACGTAGTTCTGCGGCGCGCCGCGCGCCTCCCAGATCCCCTGGTCCGGCTTCTTCCACGCGGCGATCGCGCCTCTCACCTGGTCCTCCAGCACCGGCCACAGCCGCTGCGGCAGCCGGCCGCCGTGCTTCGTGTGCAGGTAGACGGAGTCGAGCACCGCGCCGTAGACATCGTTCTGGCGCTGGTCGAAGGCGCCGTTGCCGATCCGCACCGGCTGCGCGCCCTCGTAGCCGGTGAGGTGGTCGAGCGTCGACTCGGTCAGATCCTGCTCGCCGTCGATCCCGTACATGATCTGCAGCGAGCCGTCGCCGTTGCGGTTGACGTCGGCGACGTACTGCATGAAGTCGTCGGCCTCCCAGTCGAGCCCGAGCGCGTGCAGCGCCCACAGCGTGAAGGTCGCGTCGCGCATCCACGTGTAGCGGTAGTCCCAGTTGCGCTCGCCGCCCGGCGTCTCCGGCAGCGACGTCGTGAGCGCAGCGATCATCGCGCCGGTGGGGGAGTACGACAGGCCCTTGAGCACGAGCGCGGAGCGCTGCAGGTACACCCGCCAGGGGTGGTCGGGGAACTGCCCGTCGTCGAGCCAGTCGCGCCAGAAATGCGAGGTGCGGTCGAGCATCGCCGTCGCCTCCTCGACCGTGCGCGGGCCGTGCAGGTCGGCGCCCCACGACAGCGCACAGAAGCGCGTCTCGCCCTCTTGCAGCGTGTGGCGCGCGCGCGTGCGGTTGCCCTCGATGCCGATCATCAAGTCGCTCGTGAGGCGAATCGTCGTCGTGCCGTCGGTGGCGTCGGCGACCGCGTAGCCGTCGACCGCGGTCCACGCCGCGGGCGCGCGCGCGTAGTCGAACATCGGCTCGCAGACCATCTCGACCTGCACGCTTCCCTGGATGCACTCGATCGTGCGCACGAGCACGCGGTCGGCGTCGCAGTCGGTCGGCGGGCGCGTGTGCGCCTCGGGGTCGCTGCTCTCACGCCACGGGCCGATCGTCAACGCGTCGCGCACGACGACCCAGCCGGACGGCATCATCCAGGTCGTCTCGACGATGTTCGTGCCCGGCTCGTAGCGGCGGGCACCCGGCACGAGCATGCCGTAGGGACCGAGCCGGAAGCCGCCGGCGCCGCGGTCCAGCAGCGCGCCGAAGACGCTCGGGGCGTCGAAGCGCGGCTGACACAGCCACTCGACCGTCCCGTCGGGCGCGATCAGCGC
>DATHEP010000601.1:0-3670 GCA_035318525.1 Conexibacter sp. | reverse complement strand
CGGGCACGACGAGGACACGCCGGTCTAATGGGCGATTCCACGATCTCGCGGCGCGAGCAGCACGCTGGACGGCGCTGTACGCCCCGCGGTGCCTCGCCGATGCCGCCAGCATCGGCTTCGACACCGCGGGTCGCCCAGCATCCGCCCATCGCACCGCTCGCATCCACGAATCTCGTGGAATCGCCCATTTAGCTCGCGTTGAGCGCCTGAGCGCACACTGTTCTCGCAGCATGCGAACGTTCCTCCGCTCTCCGCTCGTCGCCGCGCTGATCGGCGGCGCCGTGGTCGCCGTCGCGCTCGTCGCCCTCGACGTCGGCGGGAAGACGAGTACCACGACCGTCGTCCAGCAGGCGCCGATCGCCAGCCCTGACCAGGGCGTTGTCACGGCCGCCCAGCGCGGCCTCACGGCGCATGACATCTACGAGCGCGACGCCCCCGGCGTCGTCTACGTGCGCGCCGAGGTCCCGCAGGACGAGACCTCGCCGTTCGGCCTCGACCAGCGGGGCGAAGCGAGCGGAACCGGCTTCGTGATCGACGGCGACGGCCACGTCCTGACGAACTTCCATGTCGTCGAGGACGCGACCGAGGTCACCGTCGGCTTCGACGACAACCGCGTGGTGCCCGCGACCGTGCTCGGCACCGACGCGACGAACGACCTCGCGCTGCTGCGCGTCGATCCCGACGACCTCGAGCTGACGCCGCTCCAGCTCGGCGACTCCAGCACGGCACAGGTCGGCGACCCGGTGCTCGCGATCGGCAACCCGTTCGGGCTTGACCGCACGCTCACGACCGGCGTCGTGTCCGCGCTCCAGCGTCAGATCACCGCACCCAACGGCTTCACGATCCAGCATGTGATCCAGACGGACGCCTCGATCAACCCGGGTAACTCCGGCGGGCCGCTGCTCGACGCGGCTGGCCGCGTGATCGGCATCAACTCGCAGATCATCACCGGCGGTGGCAGCAGCGGGAACGTCGGCATCGGCTTCGCCGTGCCGATCAACACTGCGAAGAAGCTGCTGCCGCAGCTCAAGAAGACGGGCTCCGTCGTGCACGCCTACCTCGGCATCACCGGCACGACGATCGACGCGGCGCTCGCCGACCTGCAGCTGAAGGTCGACCGCGGCGTGCTCGTCCAGTCGGTCGAGGCGGACGGTCCGGCGAACGAGGCCGGTGTGCGCGGCGGCACGATCGAGAGCCAGCTCGGCGGCGCCCGCATCATGCTCGGCGGAGACGTCATCCAGTCGCTCGGGGGAACCCGCGTCGACTCGATGAGCGACCTGACGGGCGAGATCTCCAAGCACGATCCCGGGGACGAGCTGCGGATGGGGATCCTGCGCAGCGGCGACGAGAGGCAGCTCACCGTCATGCTCGGCAGAGCGCCGACGCAGGCGCCGTCGCATACGAGATCGCCGTAGCGCCGTTCGCGCCGCGCGCCGCCTACGATAGGGGCGTGGCCGAGGTCCCCCGGATCAAGTTCTGCGGCATCGCCCGCCTCGAGGACGCCGAGCGGGCCGTCGAGCTGGGCGCGTGGGCTGTCGGGATGGTGCTGTGGCCCGGCTCGGCCCGCGCCTGCCCGCCGGACGTCGCCGCCGCGATCGGCGCGGCGCTTCACCGGCGCGCGGAGGTCGCGGGCGTGTTCGTCAACGCGCACCTCGACGAGGTCGTCGCGGCGGCGGAGGCCAACGCGCTGACGCTCGTGCAGCTGCACGGTGACGAGGGCCCCTCGTTCTGCGGCGAGGTCGCGCGCCGCACGGGCGCGAAGGTGATCAAGGCCGCACGCGTGCAGGCCTCCTCCGACGTGCAGGCGCTGCGCGCGTTTCACACCGACTTCCACCTGCTCGACGCCTACGCGGCGGGCATCCCGGGCGGCACCGGCGAGACGTTCGCGTGGGAGCTCGCACGCGCCCATCCGCGCGACCGTCCGCTGATCCTGAGTGGTGGCCTGTCGCCGGAGAACGTCGGCGAGGCGATCCCCGCGGTGCGCCCGTTCGCGGTCGACGTCGCGAGCGGCGTCGAGGTCTCGCCGGGCGTGAAGGACCACGTGAGGATGGCGGCGTTCGCGGAGGCGGTGCGAGAGACCGCACCGCGCCCGCTCGCCGAGGATGCCGCATGACGTCCGGCCTCGAGCACCGCTACGGCCCCTACGGTGGCCAGTACGTTCCCGAGACGCTGATGCCGGCGCTCGCGGAGCTGGAGGCCGCCTGGCTGGAGGCGCAGCGCGACCCAGCCTTCACCGAGCGGCTGAGCCAGCTGCTGCGCGACTACGTCGGCCGCCCGACGCCGCTCTACCTCGCCGAGCGGCTCAGCGAGGTTGCCGGCCGTGCCGTCTACCTCAAGCGCGAGGACCTCAACCACACCGGCGCGCACAAGATCAACAACGCGGTCGGCCAGG
The DNA here is from genome assembly GCA_035318525.1 of Conexibacter sp. Lineage (GTDB taxonomy): Bacteria > Actinomycetota > Thermoleophilia > Solirubrobacterales > Solirubrobacteraceae > Conexibacter. Next base: position 1,278 of record DATHEP010000601.1, on the reverse strand, counting down.
CGCTGCTCGCGAAGCGGATGGGCAAGCCGCGCGTGATCGCCGAGACGGGTGCCGGCCAGCACGGCGTCGCGACCGCCACCGCATGCGCGCTGCTCGACCTCGAGTGCGTCGTCTACATGGGCACCGAGGACATGCGCCGGCAGAAGCCGAACGTCGAGCGGATGGGCCTGCTGGGAGCGACGGTCGAGCCCGTCGAGGCCGGCACGCGCACGCTCAAGGAGGCCTGCTCGGCGGCGATCCGCGATTGGGTCACGAACGTCGCCACGACCCACTACATCCTCGGCACGGCGGCCGGCCCGGCGCCCTATCCGGCGCTCGTGCGCGACCTCCAGCGGGTGATCGGCGAGGAGGCGCGCGCGCAGATCCTCGAGCGCGAGGGGCGGCTGCCGCAGCGCGTGATCGCGTGCGTCGGCGGCGGCTCCAACGCGATCGGCATCTTCACGCCGTTCATGGCCGACGAGGACGTCGAGCTGATCGGCGTTGAGGCGGCCGGCGAGGGGCTCGACACGGGCCGCCACGGCGCGCCGCTGACGGTCGGAGAGCGGCCGGGCATCCTGCACGGCGCCTTCTCGGCCGTGATGCAGGACGCCGAAGGCCAGATCCTCGAGGCGCACTCGATCTCCGCCGGGCTCGACTACCCCGGTGTCGGCCCCGAGCACGCGTGGCTGCGCGACACGGGGCGGGCGCGCTACGAGGCGGTCACGGACGCGGAGGCGCTCGCGGCACTGCAGCGGATCGCGCGGCTGGAGGGGATCATCCCGGCGCTCGAGTCCTCGCACGCGCTCGCTTGGACGCTCGCGAACGGCGACTCGGAGCTCGACGTCGTCTGCCTCTCAGGTCGCGGCGACAAGGACCTCGCCGAGGTGATCGCGCGGATCGAGCGCGAGCGTCCGTCCGCGGCCGGCGACGACGGTGCCGACGCGAGCGTGCCGGGCGGGCCGGGCGGGCCGGCGGCGTGAGCGCGAGCGGAATCGAGCGCATCGCCGCGGCGTTCTCCACGACCGCCTCCGGCAGCGGTGCCGGAGGCAAGCGCGCGGCGCTGATGCCCTACCTGATGGGCGGCTTCCCGGACCTCGCGACCTCGCTCGCGATCGGCGAGGCGTACGCCGACGGCGGCGCCGACCTCGTCGAGCTCGGCGTGCCGTTCTCCGACCCGCTCGCCGACGGTCCCGTGATCCACGCGGCCGGCGTCGAGGCGCTGCGCAACGGGGCGACGGTCGATCAGATCCTCGAACTGGGTATGGCGCTCGCGCCACGGCTGCCGGTCGTGCTGATGAC
>DATHEP010000600.1:0-2340 GCA_035318525.1 Conexibacter sp. | reverse complement strand
CAGGCGGGCCGGGCGATCGTCGACGAGGCGCGTGAGATCGGCGCGCGCGCGATCGTGATGCCGCTGCCGGAGCGTGCTGGCGGCGGATCGGTCTTCGGCCGCACGCTCGAGACGGTGCTGGCGGAGCGCCCCTGTCGTGTGATCATCGAGTCGGTCAAGGGGCGCAGAGTCGCGCCCGTCGAGCCCGCCGCCGTCTGATGCCCGACCCTCGCCAGCTCCACCGTGCCTCGACCCGCGTCCTGTCGCTCGCGATGATCGCGATCGGCTTGCTGCTGGTGATCCGCACGCTCACGGTCGGCGGTGGCGCGCTCGCGCTCGGGATCGTGCTCGGTGTGCTGTTCGTGGCGGCGGGCGGGGCGCGGCTGTACCTGCTGGCGCGCGACGGGCGGAGGAGATGAATCCGCGCACGCTCAGCGCACGCGCCCTCTTCGGGCTCGTCTACACGATGTCCGTCAGCTCGGTGTACTTCGCGCTCGGCGTCGTCGCGCAGCGGGCGCTCGGGCTGACGCCGCTGGTCTTCCTCGTCGCAGGCGTCTTCTTCGCGCTCGCCTCGATGACGTACGTCGAGGGCGCGGCGCTGCATCGCGAGCGGGGCGGCTCGTCGGTGTTCGCCCGCTACGCCTTCAACGAGCTCGTCAGCTTCGTCGCCGGCTGGGCGATCCTGCTCGACTACGCGATCCTGCTCGCCGTCACGACGTTCACGGCGACGAACTACCTCGCGGAGCTGTCGGACCCGGTCGGCAGTGGCGCGCTCGAGGTCGTGATCGCAATCGCTGTGATCGCCGTCGTCGCGCTCGCCAACGTGCGCGGCGTGACCGTGCGCCAGCTGCGCCGCGGGCTGGCCGTCGCGCTCGCCGACATCGTCGTCCAGCTGCTGCTGATCCTGCTCGGGATCGTCCTGCTGCTCGATCCGGGCGTCGTGGACACGATTCACCTCGGTAGCTCGCCGGCCTGGGACGACACGATCTACGCGCTGACGATCGCGACGATCGCGTTCACCGGCCTGGAGGCGGCCGCGAGCCTCGCGGGCGAGACCGAGACGACGCGCACGGGCCTGCGCCGGCTCGTCGGCCCCGGCGTTGGGACGATCCTGCTCGTCTACGTCGGCATCGCGGTCGTCGGCGTGAGCGCGCTGCCGATCGCCGACGGCTCGGGGGCGTTCGGCCCGCGCGACGTCGAGGCGCCGCTGCTGTCGGTCGCCGACGCGTTCACGCAGGACTGGCTCGCGGACGGGCTGCGCGCCGCGGTCGCCGTGACGGCGGTGATCGGGCTGCTGGCGGCCGCAAACTCGTCGATGCTCGGCATCTCGCGCCTCGCGTACGGGCTCGCCACCAACCGCCAGATCCCGAGCGCGCTCGGCCGCCTGCACCCGACGCGCGGCACGCCATTCGTGCTGATCGGCCTGGCCGCGCTCGTGGCGGCCGCGCTCACCGTGCCCGCGGACCTCGACTTCCTCGTCGGCATCTACGCGTTCGGCGCGATGCTCGCGTTCACGATCGCCCACCTGTCGATCATCAAGCTGCGCTACCGCGAGCCGGAGCGCGAGCGGCCCTACCGCGTGCCGCTGTCGGTGCGCTTCCGGGGGGGATCGCTGCCGCTGCCGGCCGTCCTCGGCGCGCTGCTCTCGGCCGCCGGATGGGTGACCGTCGTCGTCCTGCACTCCGGCGCCCGCTACGTCGGCCTCGCGTGGCTGGCGGCCGGGCTCGTCCTCTACGTCGTCTATCGCCGCAGCGACGGCAATCCGCTGCTGCGGCGCGTGACGATCCCGGAGCGTGCGCTGCGGCGCGGCGAGCCGCCGCGCGCCGAGTTCGGCTCGCTGCTCGTGCCGATCTTCGGCAAGCCGCTCGACGACGACATCGTGCAGACCGCCGGCCGGCTGGCCGGTGAGGTGCGCGACGACCTCGACGAGGAGGGCGCGACGATCGAGGCGATCTGGGTCTTCGAGATGCCGATGTCGCTGCCGATCGACGCACGGCTCCCCGAGGCACAGGTCAAGCGCGCGCAGGAGGCGCTGCGGCGCGCCAAGGCGGTCGGAGAGGAGTACGAGGGCGTGCACGTGCAGACGGCGATGGTGCGGGCGCGGCGTGCCGGCGAGGCGATCGTGCGCGAGGCGAGACGGCGCGGCGTCGAGGCGATCGTGCTCGCGGCGGAGGAGCCCTCGCGGGTGCGCAGCGGGGCGCTGTTCGGCGGCTCCGGCGGGCCCCTCGAGAACTACGTCGGCGAGGTCACGAAGTACGTGCTGCGCAAGTCCGAGTGCCGCGTGATCCTCACCGCGCCCGCCGCCGAGGCGGCCGTCGGAGGCGCCGCGGCGGACGGGGCGCGTTCGCCGGAGGCGCCTCG
>DATHEP010000599.1:0-9598 GCA_035318525.1 Conexibacter sp. | reverse complement strand
TTCAAGAACGGCGGCGCCGTCACCGTCACCGGCGTCGTCGCCTACAACGGCGCGACCGCCTACGTGCCCGGCAACCTGGCGTCGAGCGGCGGCGTGAACTACTACTGCATCGCGGCGACGACCGGCAACGCACCGCCGAATGCGACCTACTGGTATGCGATGCCCGCCGGCAACCTGCTGGAGATCCCGCACCCGTTTGTCAATAACGACTTGTTCCGCTGGACGCAGAACGGCCGCGTGATCACGCTGACGCATCCCGACGTGCGGCCGCAGGAGCTGGAATACTTCGGGCTGCAGACGTGGACCGTCACTCCGATCACGACGGCGCCGTCGATCACGCAGCCGCTCGGCCTGGCGGCCGTCGCCGGCGCCGCGGGCACGCGCTCGATCAGCTACGTCGTCACCGCCGTCAAAGCGGAAACCTACGAGGAGAGCATCGCGGGCGCGATCTTCCAGCTCAATGTGACGGCGGAGGGCACGCCGGCGGCGCCGATCGCGCTGACCTGGACGCCGAAAGCCGGCGCGGTCGAATACAACGTCTACGCCGACCCGTATCAGAACGGCACGTTCGGCTACATCGGCACGGCGACCGGCGCCGCGGCGTTCAAAGACATCGGGTTCATTCCCGACTTTGCGATCACGCCGCCGCTCGCGCGCGCGCTGTTCGCGACGACCGACAACTACCCGGCGACGTGCGCGCACCATCAGCAGCGCCGCATGTTCGGCTACACCGACAACGTGCCCGACGCCGTCTACGGCTCGCGCGTCGGCTTCCCGTCGAACTTCGCGATCTCGAGCCCGCTGCAGGACGACGACGCGATCTCGTTCCGCATTGCCGGCAAGACGCATCAACCCGTTCGGCACCTGGTCGGCCTGAAGCAGCTCATTGTGCTCACCGATGGCGGCGCGTTCACGATCGGCCAGCCGCAGCAGCCGCTGACACCGTCGACGCTCGCATCGGATCAACAGACCTACGTCGGCGCGGCCGCGGACCCGGCGCCCGTCATCGTCGGCAACGCGATCCTCTACGTCCAGGCGCGCGGCAAAGTGCTGCACGATCTCCGCTTCGACGTCGAAGTCGAAGGGCTCGCCGGCCGCGACCTGCTGCTCTACGCGGCACACCTGACGGAGGGGCTGACGCTCGACGCGATGGACTTCCAGCAGACACCGCATTCGACGGTCTGGTGTTGTCGATCGGACGGCGCGCTGCTCGGGCTGACCTACATCCGCGATCAAGAGGTCTGGGGCTGGCACCGCCACGACACCGGCGCGAGCGGCCGCTTCCTCGACGTGTGCGTCGTGCCCGAAGCGACGGAGGACGCGCCCTACTTCATCGTGCGGCGGACGATCGGCGGCGCGTTCGTGCGCATGATCGAGCGGCTCGAACCGCGCGAGATCGTCGACTTCAACACCGACGCCTTTTTCGTCGACGCCGGGCTGACCTACAGCGGCGCGCCGGCGACGAACATCGCGGGGCTCGGCCACTTGAACGGCCAGGTCGTCGCCGTCGTCGCCGATGGCAATGTGATCTACGACGGCAACCCCGCCGGCGCGAATGCGGCGGCGTTCACCGTCACCGGCGGCACGCTGCCGACCGTGCTCGCGACGCCGGCGTCGGTCATCCATGCCGGGCTGCCGATCCGCTACGCGGAGATCGAGACGCTCGACCTGGACGTGCAGGGCTCCGACGTGCGCGACAAAAAGAAGCGCGTCGCCAGCGTGTCGCTGCTGCTGCGCAACTCGGCGCGATCGCTGTCGGCCGGGCCCGACAGCAGCAACCTGGTGCAGCTCCGACTCGAACCCTACGACGTCGCGCAGGACGAGTTCACGGGCCGCGTCGAGGTCGTGTTACAGAGCGCGTTCGGCGACGAGGGGCGCGTGTTCATTCGACACACCGACCCGCTGCCGATCACGATCGTCGGGATCATCCCCAACGTCACGGTAGGAGGCTAAGGCGATGGCATTCTTTTCGGCGCTCGCGATCGGGCTGGCGGTCGCCGGCACGACGTCGCAAGTCGTCGGCCAGGTGAAGGCGGGCAACGCGGCGAAGAAAGCCGGCGAGCAGCAGCGCCAGGCGAGCGAGAGCCAGGCGGAGCTGGCGGACTTCAATGCGCAGGTCGCCGATCTCCAGGCGTCGGACGCGATCGCGCGCGGCGCGCAGGAGGAGAGCAAGTTCCGCCAGGGCGTGCGCGGCATCATCGGCAGCCAGCGCGCCGGCCAGGCCGCGGGGAACATCGACGTCGGGTTCGGCTCGGCGGTCGACGTGCAGGCCGATGCCGCGTTCCTGGGCGAGCAGGACGCGCTGACGATCCGGACCAACGCGGCGCGCGAGGCGTGGGGGTTCAAGGTCGAAGCGGCCGACAGCCGGCGCCGCGGCGAGATCGCGCGCAAGGAAGGCGTCTACCTCGAAAAGGCGGGACGCGCGACACAGGCGGCGAGCCGATGGGGCGCCGCGGGCACGCTGGTCGGCGGCGGCGCGTCGCTGCTGCAACAGCGGTATGGGTTCAAGTAAATGCCTCTAGTCGAACGCTACGGCGGGCGGAAAGTCACCGATCGCGCGCTCCCTGGCGCCCGGCGCACGGCCGCGGAAACCGACACGTCGACCGGCGCCAACTACCAGCGCACGCGCGGCGCCGCGGCGGAGGCGGCCGGCAACGCCTTTGGCGGCACGCTGGAGCGCATCGGCGTCGCGGAGTATGCGCGCATCCAGCAGGCGGAGCGCGATCGCGCCGACGACGTCGCGCTGCTCGAAGCGGAAAACTCGCTCGCGCGGTTCGAGCAGAAGGCGCTCTACGACCCGCAGACCGGCGCGCTCGGCGTCAAGGGCAAGGCCGCGATGGATCTTCCCAACCAGATCGACGAGGCGTATACGACGCACGCCGGCGACATCGAGAAGGGGCTGCACACCGACCGGCAGCGCGAGGCGTTCGCGAAGGTCAAGGCGCAGCACTATCAGAACATCACGGCGACCGTGCAGCGGCACGTCTTCGGCCAGATGCAGGAATACGAGGCCGGCGAGCTGAAGGCGTATGTCGAGAACAAGCAGAGCCTGGCGGTCGCCAACGCGCAGGATCCGCGGCGCGTCCAGATCGAGCTGCACAGCGCGATCGACGCGCTGACCAAGTCGGCGCCGCGGCTCGGGCTCGGGCCGGAGCAGCTCCAGGCGCAGATCGAGAACGTGCAGTCGGCGACCCACGTCGGCGTCATCAACGAGCTGCTCGCCAGCGGCTCGACGAAGTCGGCGCGGATCTACTTCGAGGAGGCCCGCGGCCAGATATCGGGCGACGCGATCGCGCGCGTCGAGGCGGCGCTGAAGGAAGGCACGACGCGCCAGGCCGCGCAGGAAGCGACCGACAAGATCGTCGCGAAGGGCGGCACGCTCACGGAGCAGCGCGCGGCCGCGAAAGCGATCGAGGATCCCGACGTGCGCCAGGCGACGCTCCAGGCGATCGAGCACGAGCACGACGTCAAGCGGGCCGTCGAAGCGGAGGACAACAAGGCGCGCGTGCAGGCCGCTTACAACCTGGTGGACAAGACCCACGACGTGCGCAGCATCGCGCCGGCGGACTGGGCGGCGCTCGACGGCGGCACGAAGAACGCGATCCGCGACTACGTCGCGCAGCTCGCGAAGGGCACGCCGCGGACGACCGACGTCGAGACGTTCTACGGGCTGATGTCGAAAGCCGGCGACGATCCGGAGTCGTTCGCCAAAGAGAACCTGCTGAAATACAAGGCGCAACTCGACGATGCCGACTTCCAGCAGCTCACCAGCCTGCAGCTCTCACTGAAGAAGGGCGAGCGCACCGCCGACAACGATCGGCTCGAAGGGGTCCGCACGAACAAGGAGATCATCGACGGCACGCTGGCGCAATACGGCTACCAGACGACGGAGAGCAAACAGAAGCCGGCGGAGAAGCGCGCGATCGCGGAGCTGCAGCGCATGCTCGATCGCCGCGTCGAGCAGGCGAGCGCGCTGCTGAAGGGGAAGAAACCGACGAACACCGAGATCCAGCAGATGCTCGACGGCATCCTGGCCGCGAAGCGACCGGGGAAGGGCTACAACTTCTACAACATCCTGCCGTTCGGCCAGCCGTTCCAGAACCCCGATCGGCGCCTGATCGACCTGGGGCCGGAGGACATTCCGGCGATCGACCGCCAGCAGATCGAGAGCCAACTGCGCCACGACGGCATGCCCGTCACCGACGAAACCGTGCTCGACGCCTACATCGAACACGAGATCCGGAAGTAAATGGCAAACGACATCCTGGGCGACGCGCAGGAGCAGCTCGGCGCGCAGCCGGAGAACCCCTACGCGGAAACGATCCGATCGATGCGCACGACGCGCACGATCCCGCTGCGTCAGAGCGTCGCGGCCGCGCGCGACAAGGATCCGGAACGCTCGGCCGATGTGCTGAAGCTGTCGAAGCGGCTGCAGCTCCCGCCCGCCCTGATCGAGCGCAACTACGACGAGCTGAAGAAGCGCGACGACCTGGAGAGCACGCCGTTCCACCAGATGATCGACGAGACGCCGGCGCTCGCGAAGTGGGCGGAGCAGCCGGAGAACCTCGCCGTCGCCGGCGACGACCTGCACAACCTCGGGGCGCTCGAATGGCTCGTGACGGCGCCCGTGCGCGCGTTCACCCAGGCGACCAACGCCGCCCAAGCCGCGGACCTGCGCTACGAGTCGATGTTCCGCCCGCTGACGCAAGCGGAAACCGATCGCCTGCACGCGGCCGACTACCAGGCACAGCGCGGCGGCACGCTCGGCGCCGATCGCTGGTTCCAGAAAGCGATCACCGGCGTCGGCTCGTTCCTCGCGAACCAGGTCGAGCCGTTCAAATACGCGCTCGCCGGCGCGGCGGAAGTCGGCGCGGCCGGCGCCGCTGTCGGTTCGCTCGTGCCAGGGCCGGGCACCGTCGCCGGCGGCCTGGCCGGCGCGGGCTACGGGTTCACTGCGGGCCTGCTCTACGGCGTCGTCAAGTCGACGTTCCGCCAGGAAGCCGGCAACGCCTACCAGGAGTTCAGCAACTTCACCGACGAGCACGGCCAGCCGATGGACCGGGACGCCGCGCGCATGGCCGCGATCGCGGTCGGCGCCCTGAACGCGCCGATCGAAGGCGCCGGCGAGCTGCTCGTGTTCGCGAAGTCGATCCCCGGACTCGACAAGGTCGTCGGGAAAGCGACGAGCGGGATGATCACGCAGAGCGTTAAGGCCGCGCTGCGCGTCCCGACCGTGCGCGCCGCCCTGGCGGAGGCGGCCAAGAGCTACGGCACGACGCTCGTCGGCGAGTCGCTCCAGGAAGCCGGACAGCGGGCGATCGCCATCGTCGCCGGCGAGGTAGCGAAGGCGGCCAGCGGCCAGCAGATCAAGGGCAAGACGGTCGGCGAGGGCGCCGCAGAGGTCGGCCAGGAGTTCGTAGGCGCCGCTGAGAGCTTCGCGCTCGGCATGGCCGGGGGTCCGCTCCTCTCGGCGACGACAGGCATGCGGCAGGCCCGCCAGGCTGCTCAGAACGCCCAATTCTTCGAGCAGCTCGGGAAAGGCGCCGCCGCGTCGAAGACGATCGCCAGGGCGCCGGCCGCCGCCCAGGCGATGCTCAGCCAGGCGACGAAGGGCGGGCCCGTCGAGCACGTCTACGCGCCCGTGGGGCACTGGGCGGAATACTGGCAGAGCCAGGGCGTCGACCCGGCCGCGGTCGCCGCGGACGTCACCGGCAACCCGCGCGCCTACGACGAGGCGGTCAGCTCAGGGCTCGACCTGAAGATCCCGACCGCCAGCTACGCCGTCAAGCTGGCGGCGACGCAGCACAACGCCGCGCTCGCGAAGGAGCTGCGCCTGGGGCATCCCGACGCGATGAACCTGCGCGAGTCGGAGGAGTTTGCGAAGGCCGTCGAGGCGGAGAGCCAGCAGGCGCCCGCGGCGCCGGCCGTCGAGCCGATCAAGCAGGCCGTCGTCGAGTCGCTCGCCGGCGCCGGCTACCGGGCCGTCGACGCCGGCCGCGTCGCCGACGCCTACCAGGAGACGTTCGGCAACCTGGCGGAGCGGGCCGGCGAGGATCCGCTCGCGACGTTCGCGCAGTATGGGCTCCGCGTCGAGCGGCCAGGACTGACGGACACCACGACCGCCGCGGCCGTGCCAGCCACGGAGCCGGACGCCGCGGCCGCGGCGATCGCCGCATCAGCGCCAACCCTCGGGACCAACGCCAGGGGCGAGACGATCGAGCCGCTCGCCGGCGAGGCGCCGTTCGTCGAGCGCCGCACGCAGCAGCTCGGGGCGCCGCCTGAAGGCGAGCGCCGGGATCCCAACCGCCCGATCGGACTGCAACCGAATTTCTCGAAGCACGACGTCGTCGCGGCGGCCGCGGCCATGCGCGCGGAGAACCCCAACATTGACGCCGAAGCGCAGGCGATGCGCGACCGCGCGCAGCTCGCCGGCCGCATCAAAGAGCCGGGCGACCTAGCGGCGCTCCGCGCGAAGGGAATTGTTGACAACAAAGCGGACGACGCGATAGCGTCGGCTGAAGCCGCGCGGCCGCCGCGCGTGGAGGGACAGCGACGTGCCGAAGCTACTGCCGCACCTGGCGCCGGGGAACGATCGGCGGATCGTCCTGGCGAACAGCCTGGCGCTGATCAAAGCCGGGTATCCGAAACCGGAGGCGATGGCGATCGCGCTGAACGTGGCGGGATACCGGCCGCCCGACCGGCCGAATACGGCGAAGTCTTCGAGCGCCAGCCGAAAGACGTCAACGCCGCCCGACTCACCCCGGAAGTAAACACCGCGCTGCAGTGGATCCTCGACGAGCTGGAGAACTTTCCGTTCGTCGAGCGCACCTGGAATTTCGTCGAGGGCCAGAAGACCGGCAACGCCGCCGGCGGCGACGCTGATATCGTCGCGGGCTCCGCCGGCACGCCCGTCTACGACGACGTGCTCTACTTCGCGCCCGTCAACAAAAACACCAAAACCGGCGAGCCAGGGAAGCAGGCGTTCGGCAAACGCGGCAAGGTCGAAGGCGCGATCCGGCGCGCGATCCGCGACCAGGACATCCATAACAACCTGGCGGAGGGCGCCGTGCGCGTCGCGGAGCTGCGCGCCGCCGGCCAGTGGAAGGATCTGAGCAAGCCCTGGCTGCCGAAGCCCGACGCGGTCGTCGCGCCGGAAGCGTTCACCGATGCCCTGAGCGACGCGATCGACGTGGCGCTCGGCGAAGACGTCGACGACTCGTTCGACATCACGGAGTTCGACCAGGGGCTGTTCGACAACGTGCCGCCGCCCGACGTCGACACGCTCGACACCGGCGAGCAGCAGCCGCGGCTCCCTGGCGACGCCGGCGCCGTGCGCGAGCAGGAGATCAAGACGCCGGAGCTGGAGATCCCGTTTGCACTGACGTCGGAAGTCGGCAAGGGGAAGAAGGGCAAGCAGACGACGCTGTTCCAGGGCGGCGCCGGCCAGACCAATACGCCGGCGTTCCGCGCCTGGTTCGGCGACAGCAAGGTCGTCGACGAGGACGGCGACCCGCTGGTCGTCTACCACGGCACGACGGGCAACTTCGAGGCGTTCGATCCTGCGCGCGCCAACCAGGAGGCGGACTTCGGCGCCGGCTTCTACTTCAGCAACACGACGGAGGACGTCGGCGCCAACTACGCCGGCATCGGGCCCGATCTCGAAAGCAAGCTGCAGCGCCGCGTCGAGCAGCTCGAAAGCGAATACGACTACGACGAGGAAAGCAAAAAGCGGATCACCGAATACATGGACGAGCACGGCGTCGGCCTGGGCGAAGCGACGATCGCACTCGCGCGCGAGGATCTCGGCGTCGAACATGAGGGCGCGACCGTGCCCGTGTTCCTCAAGATCGAGAACCCTGTGATCCTGGGCGGCGACGACGAGACGCAGCTCGAAATGACGCAGCCGATGGACGAGGAGACGGGCGACTTCCTCGACGAGGAGCCAACCGGCACGCTGATCGACTTCCTCGACGCGCTGCGCAACATTGCCAGCCGCTACGACGACGGCGACGTCGACGAGGCGATCGCGAAGGTCATGGAGGAGGCAAGTTACGAGAGCATCACGGCGCGCAAGGCGCTAGAGATCATCCGGAGCGACGAGAAGTTCAGCTACTTCACCGACAACGACAACGGCAACCTGGTCGGCAACGAGATCATTCGCCAGGCGTTCGAGCGCGCCGGGTTCGACGGCGTCATCGATCGGTCGGTGGACGTGAAGTTCGGCTCACAGCGCCGCATCGGCAAAGCGATGGCTGGCATGCACGAGGATACCGTGCACTACATCGCGTTCCGGCCGACGCAGATCAAGAGCGCGATCGGCAACCGCGGCACGTTCGACCCGCACGACGAGAACATCCTGTATCAGAGCGCGCCGGAGCATGCGGCGTTCTATTCGCGCCTGACCCGCGCGGTCGAGGAGTCGAAACAACCGAAGGCGAGCGGCGCCCAGTGGAAAGCGCAGATCAAGAACGCGAAGATCGGCGTCAACAAGGACGAGTTCGCCTACGCATCGGTCGACGACCTGGAGGACGGCAAGACCTACACGAAGCAGGAAGTGCTCGACTACCTGGCGATCAACACGCCAAAAGTCGAGGAGGTCGTGCTCGACCAGGAGAGCGCGAAGATCCCCGCGAAGGAGCTAGAGGCGGCGACGGAGCGGCTCTACGAGGAGCGTTACGAGGAATATCGCGACCAGATCGCCGAAGCCGCCAGCGGCTACGCCAACGACAACGCACCGAATTACGACGTCGAGGAGCTGGAGCTGGAGAGCGACGACGAAGGCGGCGAGCCGACGACGGTCTACGTCATCACCGGCGACGACGACGACCAGTATTTCGAGGGCCAGACATTCGAGACGAAGGCCGCAGCGGAAGCCGCGGCGGACGAACATCGCGACAGCATCATTCAAAGCCTGGAGGACGACTACGTCAGCAACGACGACGGCGGGCCGTCGTATCAAGAGGCGGAAGACGACGCGCGCGAGCAGCTCGAACGCGAGGGCGCCGGCGGCACGCACTACGAGGAATACACGGAGCCCGGCGCTGATCCCGACACCTACGCGGAGGCGTTCGTCACGCTGCCCGACCCGAAGCAGTCGGCGCCGCCGTTCGACCCGGCGCGCGTTCACGTCGAGCGTAAGCGGTCGAGCGTCACCCAGGGCAGCGTTCACCTGTGGTATGGCGGCGAGTCGCTGGCGACCTACGGCGACGACATAAAGCTGCAGCCGGACGGAACCTACGCCGGGCCCGACGATGCGCACTGGATCGACGTCGCGCGCCGGCTCTACGAAAAGGGCGACCGGATCAACAGGATCGCGCCGACGCGCGTCGGATGGGTCGACGGCCATGACCCGTTCGATCACATCGAGAACCCCGTCGTCCGCGTGCGGTTCAATATCCGCACGATCGGCGACCACGCGGTCATGTTCCTCGAAGAAGTGCAGCCGCCGCAGCCCGGCGAGTTCGAGAAAATGCCGGAGCTGTTTCAAAAGAATTGGCGCGAGATCGGGTTCAAGTGGGCGCTGCGTCGCGCGGCCGCGGTCGGCGCCACACATCTAGCCTGGACAACCGGCCAGCAGCAGGCGGATCGCTACTCGCTG
>DATHEP010000598.1:0-2502 GCA_035318525.1 Conexibacter sp. | reverse complement strand
AGAAATGGTCGTCCGCTGCCGGATCTGATGGTGGCGCTGCGCGGCCAGGTCGACTTCGACCTCGCCGGCAAGATCACGATCCCGCGCAGCCGCTTCCTGCGCACGGACTTCGACGCGGTGCCGGACGTGCCGATCTCGGAGTTCACGCTGAAGCTGTTCGCGGGCAGAAACGGCTCGGTCGGGAACGCGGCGAACCTCTGCACGAGCAGAAGCCGCCGCGCGCGCGTGACAATCGGGTTCACCGCGCAGAGCGGCAAGCTCGTCGAGCGCAGCCAGCGCCTCGGCATCCGCGGCTGCAGAGCGAGAGCGAGAAGCGGCAGAGGGAGAAGAGCCGGAAGAGGGAGAGGGGCGCGGTAGCTCCGAAGGGGGGACGACCGGGGGAGCACGGGGCGGCGCTGCGGCGCCGCCCCGTCCTGTACTCAGGCGGTGACCCGCCGCTCGACGCCGCGCGCAGCGGCTCGGGCGGCGGCGTCGCGCAGTGCGCGCTCCCACTCGGCGGCGTGCCGGTCGATGCCCTCGTGCTTGACCCACTTGGCGCCGCGCTTGGCGAGCTTGCGCCGCGTGCGTGCGTCCACGACCAGCTGCTCGATCGCGTCGTACCAGCCGACGTCCGGCACGAGCCGGCCGCCGTGCTGCTCGCCCATCGCCCGATAGGGGCCGACGGGGGACGCGAGCCACGCCAGTCCCGCGGCGGCGTACTCCTTCAGCTTGACGTTGGAGCGCGCGCGGTTCCACGCGATGTCCGTGAGCGGTGCCAGCCCGACGTCGGCGCGCGCGAGCGTGCGAACCAGCTCGAGGAAGCGCACGAGCGGCAGGTGCTCGGTGCGGTCGGGCGCGAGCCCGAGCCCCAGTCCGATCGTCAGCAGCCGCACGTCCGGGTGCGCGTCGAGCAGGCGGTCGAGGACGCTGCGCAGGCCCAGTCCGTCGTAGTCGACGCGGTGCTCGAGGCCGGCGAGGCAGGCGATCACGACGCCGTCGTGGGCGACTGGCCGCACTCCTGAGAACTCGCCGGGGAGGCGGTTCTCGAGCACGCGCACGTCGTCGGCGCCAAGCTCCCGGTAGCGCGCGGCGAGCAGCTCGCTCGGCGTCGTGACGACGTCGGCGAGGCGGATCATCTGCGCCGTTCCGGCGACCAGCTCGCGCCTCCCGGCCGCGCCGAGGCGGCGGTAGTGCGGGTTCGCTCTCGGCAGCGACATGACGTCGTCGTCGTTGTCCCACACGACGCCGACGCCGGCGTCGCGCAGGCGCCGAATGAGCTGGAGCGTGTCGGGCGTCGCTATCCGATGGATGTGGACGACGTCGCTGCGCAGCAGGACCTCCGACCCGAGCGCTCTGTCGCTGAAGTTGCGGTGCACCTCGTGCCGGCCGCGACGTGCCACGGCCGCCAGCGGCTGGTAGGCGCGATAGTTCGAGTTGACGAGCTCAGGATCGCTGAGCAGTCCGATGCGCACGGGCGCGACCCCCGGTCCGTTCCCCCGCCGCGCCCCCCGGGACGCAGCCTGTCGCGAGTCTACTCCTCGTTCGGGCCGTGTCGGGCAGGACGACCCCGGTCGGCCGGGGTTCAACACGAGATGTGTTGGATCTCAGCGCGCGCCGACCGCGGCCCGGTAGTGCGCCGCGACCGCGTCGGGCACCTCGCGCATCCAGTCCGCGAACGCGGTGAGCCCGGCTTCGAGCGATGTGCGCGCCTGCCAGCCGAGCTCGGCGGTCGCGCGCTCCGTCTCGGCGACCCACACGTCGGTGTCCCAGTCGCGCGCGGGGAAGGCGGCCCACGCCGGCTCCTGCTCGACCCCGAGCGCGCGCCGAGCGACCTCGACCAGCTCACGCAGCGACGTCTGCCGCCCGCTGCCGACGTTGTAGACCGCGCCGGCGCCGGGCTCGGCCCGCTTGGCCGCGAGCAGGAACGCGTCGACCACGTCCTCGACGTAGACGAAGTCGCGCGCGATCGCCGGGTCCGCCAGCGGCGGCAGGCGGCCGTCGAGCGCGTGGGCGACGAGCGCCGGCATCAGCCGTCTCGGCTCCTCCCACGGCCCGTAGGCAGAGTAGAGCCGCAGCGTCGTCACGGCGGCGCCGCGCTCGCGCGCGACCCAGCCGCCGAGCAGCGTCGCAGACGCCTTCGTGACCGCGTACGCGCTGTTCGGCTCGGGCAGCTCGTGCTCCGGCGGCGCGTGGTCCTTCAGGCCGTACTCGGAGGACGACCCCGCGTTGACGATCGCGCGGACGCCGGCGTCCAGGGCGGCTTCCGCGACGTGCGCGAAGCCGGCGATGTTCGTCTCGATCATGCGGGGAAGCGAGCGCTGCCACGAGTACGCGCCGTGGGCGGCCAGGTGGAACACGAGCTCCGGCTGTGCGCCCCGCATCGCCCGACCGACTGCGTCCGGGTCGCGCAGGTCGACTTCGGCGACGACCGCTTCCCCGCCGAGGCTCGCGAGTCGCCACGGGTTCGAGCCGGGCCCGGACAGCGCGGTCACGGCGTCGCCGCGTGCGACGAGGCGCCGCGCG
>DATHEP010000597.1:0-3558 GCA_035318525.1 Conexibacter sp. | reverse complement strand
CGGCGGTGCACGAACGGCACCCGCAGCGCGTCGATCCGCGTCCCGACGAGCGACAGCGCCGCCGGCAGCAGCGTGATCGCCGCCAGCACGGCGACGAGCACCGCGACCGCGGACACGTAGCCGAGCTGCGTCACGATCGGGATCCGCGCGAGCAGCAGCGAGCAGAGCGCGATCGTCACCGTCGCGCCGGCGAACAGGACCGCGCCGCCGGCGGTCGCGACCGCGCGCGCGACCGACTCGCGCAGCTCCATCCCCGCGGCGAGCTGCTGGCGGTGGCGCGTGACGATGAAGAGCGAGTAGTCGATCCCGACGCCGAGCCCGATCATCGTCGCGAGGTCGGGCGCCGCGCTCGGCACCTGCACGACCTGGCTCAGCAGCGCGATCAGGCTGAGGCCCGTGCCGAGCCCGAAGATCGCGACGACGATCGGCATGCCCATCGCGACGACGGTGCCGAACGTCATCAGCAGCACGACGATCGCCGCCAGCAGGCCGAGCGCCCCCGAGTCGGCGGACGCGGGCTGTGAGAGGTCCTGTCCCAGATAGCCGCCGGCGGCGACTTGCAGCCCGGCGGCGCGCGCGTCGTCCGCGAGGTCGAGCAGCCGCTGTGCCTCGTCGATCGTCAGCTCGGTCGGCGAGTCACGCAGCTCGAGCGACACGAAGCCGATCCGCTCGTCTCTGCTCAGCTGCGCTCTGCCGGCGGAGCTGAGCGGGTCGACGACCGACGTCACGCCGCGGTCGCGCTCGTACGCGGCCACCAGTCGCTCGACCGCCGCGCGGTATCTCGCCTCGGTCAGCTTCGCGCCCCGCGGCGCCGCCAGCACGATTGGGTTGGTGCCGTTCGCGAGCCCGTCGCCGAAGCCCGCCTCCACGACGTCCGTCGCGCGCTGGCTGTCGGTGCCCGGCAGCGTGACGTTGTCCGTCGTCTGCGTTCCGGCCTGCGTCGCCAGCACCCCAAGCGCGACCGCGACGACGAGCCACGCGCCGAGCACCAGGAGCCGCCGCCGCGCGCACAGGTGGCCGAGGCGATGCAGGAAGCCGGTCATCCACCGGAGATATCGGCGCGGGGGCAGATCGCCTGAAGGGCCGCAGCGGGCGGGCTGTCCTGTCAAGAGGTCACATGACGACCGCAGGGCAGGACGGCGCCTCGCGCTGACCGCCCGCCGCTACAGCGACCCGCCCTCGCTGCCGATAGCTGGCGCGATGGCGTCTCGCTTCGTCCCGGTTGCGCTGCTCGCGGCGCTTGCGCTGGCGCTGCCCGCGTGCGGGGCGGGGGACACGTCGCGCGAACGGCTGCAGGACTCGGTGCGCGACGCGCTCGACTCGGCGCTGGAGCGGGACGGGGCGACGACCGCGGACGCGGTCACCGCGGACTGCCGCTCGGGCGGGCCGCGCACGCGCTGCGACGTCGGCGTGACGGTCGACGGGATCGCAGTGGTCGACGACTACCGCGTCGTCGTCGGGAGCGACGGCTGCTGGCGCGCGCACCGGACCGCGCTGCGCACCGCGACCGGCCGCGACGCGGGTGCGCCGCCGCACCACGCGCTGAAGGGCTGCGTGCGATGAGCGCGCTCGGGGCCGACGCGCCCGCTCCCGCCCGCCGCGGCCGCGGGGCCGGCCGCCACGTCCCGCCCGCCGAGCGCACGGTCTTCGGCCACCCCCGCGGGCTCGCGACGCTCTTCATGACGGAGATGTGGGAGCGCTTCTCGTTCTACGGGATGCGCGCGATCCTCGTGCTGTTCCTCGTCGCGCCCACCTCCGACGGCGGCCTTGGCCTGTCGCTGCCAGAGGCGACCGGCGTCTACGGCATCTACGACGCGCTCGTCTACGTCGCCGCCATGCCGGGCGGCTGGGTCGCCGACCGCCTGCTCGGCGCGCGCCGCACCGTGATGCTCGGCGGCGTCGTGATCTCCGCCGGCCACTTCCTGATGCTCGCGCCGGGCATCGGCGGGATCGTCGGCGGGCTCGGGCTCGTCGTGTGCGGCACCGGGCTGCTGAAGCCGAACGTCTCGACGATGGTCGGCGCGCTCTACGGCCCGGAGGACACGCGCCGCGACGCCGGCTTCTCGATCTTCTACATGGGCATCAACCTCGGCGCCTTCCTCGCGCCGCTCGCGATCGGCCCGATCGGGCAGGACGTCTCGTGGCGGCTCGGCTTCGGCCTCGCCGGCGTCGGCATGCTGGTCGGCCTCGCGCAGCTCGCCTACGGCACGCGCTACCTCGGCGACGTCGGCCGCCGCGCGCCGCAGCCGCTGCTCGCGCCCGAGCGTGCGCGGGCACTCAGGCGCCTCGGCCTCGCGCTGCTCGCGCTCGCCGCGATCGTCGGGATCTGGCTCGGCGGCGTCGTCTCCGCGGTCGGGCTCGAGCGCGGGATCACGCTGCTGATCGTCGCGATCCCGATCCTCTGGTTCACGCGCGCCTTCAAGCTCGCGGCCGACGAGGCGGAGCGCGACCGCCTGCGTGCGCTCGTCGCGCTGTTCTGCGCCTCGGCGGTCTTCTGGATGGTCTACGACCAGTCCGGCTCGGTGATGTCGATCTTCGCCGAGCAGGACATCGCGCCGAAGGTGGCCGGGATCGAGGTCCCGGCGTCCGTCTATCAGGCGCTGAACCCGATGTACATCCTGCTGCTCGCGCCGTTGATGGCGCTGCTGTGGGTGCGGCTCGGCAGACGCCAGCCGTCGACCCCGGTCAAGTTCGCGATCGGCCTCAGCCTCGTCGCCGTCGGCTTCTTGCTGATGGTCGGCGCAGCCTCGGCGGCCGGCGCGTTCGGCAAGGCGTCGCCGCTGTGGCTCGTCGTCGTGTACGCGGTCCTGACCGTCGGCGAGCTGGCGCTGAGCCCGGTCGGCTTGTCCGCTGCGACCCGCCTCGCGCCGGCCGCGGCCGCCGGCTCGACGATGGGCGTGTGGTTCCTGTCGATCTCTGTCGGCGATGCGATCGGCGGCGAGCTGGGCGCGCTCGTACCGGTGCTCGGGATGGGCCCGTGGTTCGCCGTGATGGCCTGCTTCCCCGTCGTCGCGGCCGTCGTCGTCCTGCTGTACCGCCGCCGCATCGTGCGCTGGATGCGAGGGCTCGCGTGAGAAGCGGCGAAGACCTTCATCCGGAGGAACGTCCCACCACCCCCATCCCTGGAGGACTGCTGTGAGTGCAAGTGACGCAACCCCGCCCAGCGACAGCGAGGGCACCCGCCTGTCGCTCGGCGCCGTGATCGCGATCGCGGTCGCCGTGCTGGCGATCGCCGGCGTCGGCGGCTACCTGATCGGCCACAGCGAGGGCGAGAAGTCCGGCGACACGAAGGGCTACGACGACGGCCTCGCCGCCGGCAAGTCCGAGGTCCAGGCCGACTACGCGAGAGGCGCGGCCGGCTACAGAGCGATCTTCATCGTCGGCAAGAAGGCCGGCTACGCCGTCGGCGTGGCGCGCGGCAAGCGCGTCGGCACGATCCGCGGCGAGCGCGCCGGTGAGAAGCAGGGCGAGAAGGTCGGCTTCGAGCAGGGCGACAGGCAGGGCATCTCGACCGGCGAGGCCGAAGGCGTCAGACAAGGCGCGGCAGCCGTGCTCGGC
>DATHEP010000596.1:0-3136 GCA_035318525.1 Conexibacter sp. | reverse complement strand
ACGGTGCCGCGCGCGAGCAGGCGATCGCCGAGATCGACGAGCTGTTCCAGCGGGACCAGCCGTTCGTCACGCTCAGCGACTACGCGGTCGGCAGCATCTCCCGCTACGAGCCCAGCGTCGTGAAGTCGAACGAGGCCGGGTTCATCGACGTCGCGCGAGAGGGCTCGTGAGCGCGACGGTCTCCATCGGCGACGGGCGGGCCGGCGCGAGCCGACCTGCCCGCGCTGCGGGCGGCCGGGCGGCCGTGACGGCGGTGGCGCTCCACGCGGGGCAGCTGCTCGTCGTCGCGGTCATCGTCGTGCTGCTGACGTTCTTGATGGTGCGCGTCGCGCCCGGCGACGCGGTCGACGCGATCTCCGGGACGCACGGCACCGACGCGACGCGCGCCGCGCTGCGCGCCGAGCTGCACCTCGACGACTCGCTGCCGCGCCAGTTCACCGCGTACATCGGCGGGCTCGCGCAGGGCGACCTCGGCCGCTCGCTCGTGCAGCAGGGCCGCGACGTCGACGCGATCATCGCCGCGCGCCTGCCGGTGACGCTCACGGTGATCGCGGGGACGATCGTGCTCGGCTGCCTGATCGCGATCCCGCTCGGCCTGCTCGCGGCGCTCGCGCCCTGGCGGGGGACCGACACGGGCGTGCGCACGCTCCTGAGCCTGCTGCTCGCGAGCCCCCCGTTCTTCCTCGGGCTGCTGCTGATCCTCGGCCCCGCGCTCGCGCTCGGCTGGTTCCCGGCCGGCGGTTGGCCCGACGCGTGGCCGGAGAACCTGCGCTACATGGTGCTGCCGAGCCTCGCGCTGGCCGGCTTCCTCGTCCCGCAGGTCGCGCGCTCCGTGCGCCAGGCGGCGCTCGACGCCCAGCGTGAGCAGTGGTATGAGGCGGCGCTCGCGCGTGGTCTGTCGTCGCGCACGCTCGCGCTGCGCCACGTGCTGGCCAACAGCCTGCTGCCGGTCGTGACGCTCGTCGGGCTCAACATCGGCGCGCTGATCGCCGGCGCGGTCGTCGTCGAGGCGGTCTTCGGGCTGCCGGGCATCGGGCAGGAGCTCTTGAGCGCGATCAACCAGCGCGACTACCCCCTGATCCAGGGGATCGTGATCGTGACGGCGCTGATCGTCGTGCTGAGCAACCTGCTCGCCGACATCGCTTACCGCATCGTCGACCCGCGGACGGGGCGCGGATGAGCGGCGTCGACGCGTTCTTCCCCGCGACCGACCCGCAGCCGCGGCCGGCCGGCCGGCTCGACGGCGTCGGCCGGGCGCTGCGGCGCGCGCGGCCGTGGAGCAGCGCGCGCACGAGCCTGTGGGTCGGGCTCGCGCTGCTCGGGCTGGTCGTGCTCGCGAGCGCGCTCGTGCCGCTGCTGAGCCCGTACGGCTCGAACGAGATCGTCGCCGCGCCGTACGAGGCACCCTCGTGGTCGCACCCGTTCGGGACCGACTCGGTCGGCCGCGACCTGTTCGTGCGTGTGTTCGTGGCCGGCCGGCTCGACCTCGCGGTCGCCGCGATCATTGTCGTCGCGGCGCTGGCGGTCGGCTCCGTGCTGGGGACGCTCGCGGGCGGCGCGCGGCGGCGCTGGGTCGACACCGCGCTCATGCGCCTCGTCGACGCCGTGATCGCATTCCCGTTCCTCGTGCTGGTGCTGGTGCTCGTCGTCGTGTTCGGGACCGAGCGCAGCCTCGGCCCGCTGCCGGCCGGCGCGCCCGCCGTGATCCTCGGCGTGATCCTCGGCGACTGGGCCTTCTACGCGCGCCTCGCGCGCGGGCAGACGCTGGCGCTGCGCGAGCGCGACTACGTCGTCGCCGCGCGCGTGCTCGGCTTCTCGCAGCCGCGGATCGTGCTGCGCCACCTGCTGCCCGGCGTCGTCGGGACGATCGCAGCGTACGCGGTCGCCGACGCGATCCTGGTGATGATCACGGTCGCCTCGCTGTCGTTCGTCGGCGTCGGCGTGCAGCCGCCGACGCCCGAGTGGGGCGCGCTGATGTACGACGGGCGCGCCGTGCTGCAGGACGCTTGGTGGATCACGGTGATCCCGGGCGTGATGCTCGCGCTGACCGGCCTCGGGCTCTCGCTCGTCGCTGACACGCTGCTGTCCGGCCGGGCGGAGCGGTGATGGCGGAGACCGTCCTGAGCGTCGAGGGGCTCGGCGTCGAGCTGGCCGGGATGGAGGCGCTGACCGACGTGTCGTTCTCGGTCGCGCGCGGGGAGTGCCTCGGGATCGTCGGCGAGACGGGCTCGGGCAAGACCGTCACGTGCCGCACGCTCGTGGGCCTCGAGCGGCGCATCGGCGGGCGCGTCGTGCGCGGGCGGATCGTGCTCGACGGTACCGACGTCGCGGGCTTCGACGACGCGGGCTGGCGCGCCGTGCGCGGCCGTCGCATCGCGCTCGTGCCGCAGGCCTCGCTCAGCAGCATGGACCCGCTGATGCGCGTCGGGCGCCAGCTCGCCGAGACGGTGCGCACGCTCGACCCCGACGCCGATCCACGGGCGCGCGCGCTCGAGCTGCTCGAGCAGGTCGACATGCCACGCCCGCGCGAGGTGCTGCGCCGCCACCCGCACGAGCTGTCCGGCGGCATGCGCCAGCGCGCGATGATCGCGCTCGCGCTGGCGGGCCGCCCGTCGCTGCTGATCGCCGACGAGCCGACGACCGCCCTCGACGTGACGGTGCAGCGGCGCATCCTGCGGCTGCTGACGACGATCCGGCAGGAGACCGGGATGGCCGTGATCTTCGTCTCGCACGACCTCAGCGTCGTGCGCTCGGTCAGCGACGACGTCGCGATCATGTACGCCGGCCGGACCGTCGAGCGCGGCCCGATCGAGGACGTCTTCGCGGCGCCGGCGCACCCGTACACGCAGGCGCTGCTGGCGGCTCAGCCCGGCCTCGCCGATCGCTCCGCCCCGCTGGCTGCGATCGCGGGCGCGCCGCCGCCGCTCGGCCGGCGCCCGGACGGCTGCCCGTTCCGGCCGCGCTGCCCGCACGCGATCGAGGCGTGCGCTGCGCCGGTGCCGCAGGTGACGGTCGGCGCGGAGCACGAGGCGGCGTGTGTCTTCGCACGCGAGCTGGTGGCCGGATGACCGCGGTGCTGCAGACACGCGAGCTCGCGTTCGCCTACGGCGCGACCGGGCCGCTGGCGGTCGATGAC
>DATHEP010000595.1:0-2191 GCA_035318525.1 Conexibacter sp. | reverse complement strand
GCATGATCCATGGCGAGCTGGAGCCGATCGCCCCGGCCGGTACGTACTCGGACGAGCAGCTCGACGACTTCGCGCGCCAGGGCATCGAGGTCGAGCAGGACGGCGGCGCGGTCACGCTCGTCACCCCGCTCAACGTCGTGTTCGAGAACCCGAGCCTGCTCGCGGCCATCGGCGTAGGGCCGGTGCTCAAGGGCATCGGCGCTGAGCGGGAGTACCGCAACGACGAGCAGATCGACGACCAGCTGCGCAGCGTCCTCTTCCAGGTGCCCAAGCCGGGCGTCCCCGACCTGGGCGCCTGTCTCGACGGACCGCCGCTGCCCGACTGCTTCTCCGGTGTCGTGGATCTCGCTGCGATCGACATCGAACGAGGCCGCGATCACGGGATCCCGGCCTACAACGCGCTCCGTCGCGCATACGGGCTGCCGCCGAAGGCCTCGTTCACCGCGATCACGGGCGAGTCGACGGACCGCTTCCCGGTCGATCGAGCGATCGACCGACGCGGGCCGATCGACGATCCCGACATCCTCGACGTGCTGGCACTCACCGACGCGAACGGCCAGGAGATCCCGCTCGGAACCCCGGAGGCCGAGGCCGAGGCGGTCCAGGCGATTCGCCGCACGACCGTCGCGGCGCGGCTCAAGGCGATCTACGGAGACGTCGATCGGATCGACGCGTTCGTCGGCATGGCCGCCGAGCAGCATTCCGCAGGCACGGACCTCGGCGAGCTCCAGCGCGCGATTTGGAGACGCGAGTTCGAGAGCCTGCGCGACGGCGACCGCTTCTTCTACGACAACGACTCGGCGCTGGCGACGATCAGCCGCCGCTACGGCATCACCTACCGGCACACGCTCGCGGACGTCATCAGAGCGAACACCGACGCGGAGGTGCAGGCGCACGTCTTTCACGCCGCCGACTAGCACTGCCGCCAGACACCCTCGGCCGAGGACTCATCCACCGTGAATGAGATCGGTAAGTCCTGACTCGTCCTCCCCACGTAGGTGCCGGTTCTGAACGGCGGTGATGCGATCGGTACCGACACGCGGGTCAGCCTCGCCTATGGCTCGCTCGTCCGATCAGGCGCTGTGCGCCGTCCCGGGCGGCCACCACTCGTGCCCGCGCGCACAGACCGCCTTCAACGCGGGCTCGTCTGGATCGTTGAACCCACGGTCGTCACGCGCGCCCGGTCGCCTCCGTCCGATCTCGGGCTCCCCACAGATCGGACAGGTCGAACGGGTCGGCTCGTGCTCCTGCTCAACGCGATCTTCATCTCGGGCCACTCACACGAGTCTGTCCGCACTTGGCACCCGTCACTCCCGGATGCCGGGGCCTCGGGAGCGTTCCAGTGCCGTTCTCTAGGGTCTGTCGCGCGCTGCGACGAGTTTCGGGACGACCTTGTCGGTGAAGTGCGCCGTGGGGTCGTCGTGGCCGATGTGCGCCGTGACCAGCACGGCCCCCTTGGGCGCAGCCGCGGCGCGCAGGCGATCTTGGGCGGGCTCGTCGAGGAAGCCGCCGGCCACGACCGCGAACAGGGCCTCGCGTCGTGCGATCGCGTTGAGCGCCTCTTGCTCGGAGAAGACCCCGGTCGCAGCGAAGCCGTGCGACTCGAGCACCGCTGTCGCCTGCTCCATCTTCTCGGGCGAGCGGCCCACGACCAGGACGGTCGACGTGTCGCGGGCGGTCATCGTCCCGCCTCGCTCGTCCCGACCATCGGCGGGTCTCGCACGCTCGTCGCCTCGCTCTCCTCGACGCGGGAGGCGTCGACTTCGCGAGCGGTGCGCAGTGCGGTCGCCCACCACGCGAGCTGGTCGAGCATCGTCGTGGCGGCAGCGTTGTATCCGTCCGGGTCGCGTGGCTCGCCGGACTCCTCGAACAGGTCCCACGCCAGGTGAAAGCTCACCGAGTCGCGCATCGTGACGGCGTGCAGCTCAGCGAACACCTGGCGGAGCTGCTCGACCGCGCGCAGGCCTCCGCCGACGCCGCCGTAGGACACGAATCCGACCGGCTTGCGTCGCCACTGGGCGTAGGGCAGGTCGATCGCCTGCTTGAGCGAAGCCGGATAGCCGTGGTTGTACTCAGGCGTGATCACCACGAACGCGTCGGCCTTGTCGATCCGCTCGATGTACTCCTGCACCGCCGGGGAGGGCAGCTGCGGGTACGTCATCGGCAGGTCGACGTCGACGAGGTCGATGAC
>DATHEP010000594.1:0-4610 GCA_035318525.1 Conexibacter sp. | reverse complement strand
AGCACGAGGATGAAGAGGAAGACGGCGATCGCGGAGCCGAGGCCGAACTGGTTGACGCCGCCGAACGACGCGCGCCACATCGCGAGCGCGATCACGTTCGCGTCGTCCTGCGAGGAGGACGGGGCGATCGACAGGATGATGTCGAACACCTTGAGGACGTTGATGATCATCGTGATGAACACGACGAGCAGCACCGGCGCCAGCATCGGCACCGTCACGCGGCGGAAGACCTGCCACTCGCTCGCCCCGTCCGTGCGCGCGGCCTCCAGCACCTCGCGCGAGATCGCCGACAGGCCGGCGGCGATGATGACCATCGCGAAACCCGCCCAGACCCAGATGTAGGCGAGCATGATCGAGGGCGTGATGAGGCTCGGCCCGAGCCACGAGACGCCCGTGAACGGCTCCTCGAAGTTCGACGACGGCAGGGCGACGCGGTATCTGCCCGGATCGACCTGGCCGAACGTGAATGACCCGTCAGCCGTCGTGTCCGACGAGGCGACCACCGCCCCGACGGCCGCGTCACCGCCCGCCCCCACCTCGCGCAGCTCCACGGTCACTCCGGGGATCCCCGGCTCGCCCGTCTCGACGACGCCGGGTCTGCCGCCTCCGGGCTTGAAGTCGCGCCACACGGTCCCGGTGACGGCCCCCGGTCTCGAAGCCGGTCTCACCGCCGGCTCGGCGTCGCTCGGGATCTCGTCGGGCGGGATCGCCGTCAGCCCGAGCACCGCGGTGCCGCCGGGCGCGACCACGGCTCTCAGCACGAAGCCTCTCTGAGGACTGCCCGTCAGCTGCGGCGTCGAGCCCTGCGCCGTCGTCAGCACCGCGCCCCCGCCGAACGCGTCGCCGACCGCCTTGATCGTCGCGTTCACCGTCCCCTGCGCCGGGTCCTTCTCGTCCATCACACGCCAGATCACGCCGGCGGCGAAGAGCGAGATCGCCATCGGCATGAAGACGACCGTCTTGAACGCGGTCGACCAGCGCACGCGCTCGGTCAGCACCGCGAACACCAGCCCGATCGCCGTCACGAGCGCCGGCACGACCGCGACCCACAGGACGTTGTTCTTGATCGCGGTCGTGAGCGTGTCGTTCGTGAACAGCGCCTCGTAGTTGTCGAGGCCGACGAAGCCCGACCCCTCCTGGTCGAAGAAGCTGCGGATGATCGTGCGGACCGTCGGATAGACGACCCACACGACCAGGAAGACGAGCGCCGGCAGCAGGAACAGCAGCGGGACGAAGCGCCCCTTCGAGCGCCTCGGCCCGCCCGCCGTCCCACCTGTCGCTGCTGCCGACGCCTCCATGCCGTCCCTAGCTGCCCTGTCCTCTGAACGCTCTCGCCGCCGCGCTCTCGAGCGCCTGCGCGGTGCCGTCCACGTCGTCCGGGTTCGCGAGGAAGTCCTGCAGGATCTTCCACTCGCCCTGCCCTGGCGTGCCGCCGAAGGCGGCCGGTGCGAGGTCGGACATGTCGAAGCGGAAGGTCTCCGCCTCGGCGATCGCGGTCGCCGTCTCGGCCGTCAGCGCGTCGGGGTAGACGTCCTCGCCGATGTTTCTGTTCGGCGAGGAGAAGCCGCCGCGCTCGGCCCAGACTCTCGCGCCCTCCTCGGAGGCGAGGAACTCGACGAACGCTCTCACGGCGGGGGTGTCGCGGAACGTCGCGATCGAGTCGCCGCCGCCCACGACCGCGGAAGCGGAGTCGGCGACCGACGGGAACGCGAACGCGTCGAAGCCGGTGCCTGCTCTCAGCGAGGTCGACTCCGCGACGACGCCGGGGACGAAGTCGCCCTCGATCACCATCGCGCCTCTCGGCGGGTCGACGAACACGTTCTCGACCGAGGCCGGGAACTCCGTCTCGAGCGCGCCGGAGGTGCCGCCGACGATGTTCGATCTGTCGCCGAGGATCTGGGCGATCGTTCTGAGCGCGGTTCTGACCGACGCGTCCGTCCACGGGATCTCGTGTCTGGAGAGCTGGTCGTACTTCTCCGGCCCGGCCTGTCGCAGGTAGACGTTCTCGAACAGGTCGGTGAGCGTCCAGCCGTCGGCGCCGCCGATCGACCAGGCGGGCACGCCGCTCGCTCTGATCGTTCTCGCCGCCGCGAGCAGGTCGTCCCAGGTGCTCGGCTCGTCGACGCCCGCGTTGTCGAACGCGGAGACGTTGAACCACACGAGCGACTTGTTCGCGCCCTTGTAGACGAAGCTGTAGAGCGTGCCGTCGATCGTGCCCAGCTCGGCGAAGTCGGATGAGTAGTTCTCGCCGATCGTGTCTCTCGCGTAGTCGATCGGTCTGAGCGCGCCCTGTCTCTGGAACTCCTCGATCAGGCCGGGCTGGGCGATCGTCGCGATGTCGGGCGGGTTGCCGCCCTCGACCGCGGTGCCGACGACGGTCGGCACGTTGTCGCCGGCCGGCGTGTATCTGACTCTGACGTCCGGGTACTGCTCGTTGAACGCGTCGATGACAGCTTGGAAGGAGCGCTGCTCGTCGCCGGTCCAGATGCCGACGACCGAGACGCTCCCGGACACGTCGGCGCTGGCGGTGCCACTGTCGCCTCCCCCGCTCCCGCCGCCGTTGCCGTCGTCGTCGTCGCCGCAGCCCACGGCGGCGCCCGTCAGCGCGAGCGCCAGCGCGAGCAGCAGCGCGCGGAATCGAATGGCTCGTCTCATCTCGATGCAGCTCCTCCGGTGGGGGTCTCGTCGTAGATGCCCAACCCGGTCTCCGGGTCGAAGAAGTGCAGCGCGCGCGTGTCGACGACGACCTCGGCCTGCTCGCCCTGGGCGACGCGCGAGCGCGGCGAGAAGCGGCCGACGACCGTCGTCTCGGCCTTGTCGGCGTCGAGCTCGTGCACGCCCGCGTCGGCGGCCAGCTCGCGCACCGCGTCGGTTACGGCCGGGGGCGCGGCGAGCCGCGCATGGACGATGATCTCGGAGCCGAGCGCCTCCCTCAGACGCACCTGGATCGGCAGCCGGCGACCTTCGCCCGGCGCGTCGCCGTCGGTCTCGCCCGCCAGCTCGGCGTCCTCGAGATCCTCGGGGCGGATCCCCAGCACGACGTCGCGGCCGGCGTACCGAGCGAGCGCGGGACGCTTGTCGAGCAGCTCGGGCGCGAGCGTCAGACGGTGCTCGCCGAGCTGGGCGACCAGCCCGTCGGCCGAGCCGGCGCCGTTCGCCCGCTCCAGCCGCGCGTCGAGCAGGTTCATCGCGGGCGAGCCGATGAAGCCGCCGACGAACACGTTGACCGGGTGGTCGTACAGCTCCTGCGGCGGCGCGACCTGCTGCAGCTCGCCTCTGCGCATGACCGCGACGCGATCCCCCATCGTCATCGCCTCGACCTGGTCGTGCGTCACGTAGATCGTCGTGACGCCGAGGTCGCTCTGCAGCTTCGCGATCTCCGCCCGCATCTGCACGCGCAGCTTCGCGTCGAGGTTCGACAGCGGCTCGTCCATCAGGAACGCCGCCGGCTCGCGCACGATCGCGCGACCCATCGCGACGCGCTGGCGCTGCCCGCCGGACAGGTTGCGCGGCTTGCGCTCGAGCCACGGCTCGAGGTCGAGGATGCGCGCGGCCTCTCTGACGCGTCTGGCGATCTCGTCCTTCGGGACCTTCTTCAGTCGCAGCCCGAAGGCGATGTTCTCGTAGACGGACAGGTGCGGATACAGCGCATAGCTCTGGAAGACCATCGCGATGTCGCGGTCGCGCGCCGGCACGTCGTTGACGACGCGCTCGCCGATGCTCACAGTCCCGCCGCTGATCTCCTCGAGCCCGGCAGCCATCCGCAGCGCGGTCGTCTTGCCGCAGCCGGAGGGGCCGACGAGCACCATGAACTCCTGGTCGCCGACCTCCAGGTCCATCGCGGAGACGGCCTCTGTCCCGTCGGCGTACACCTTCGTGACGCCGTCGAACGTGACTGCCGCCAACTCGCACCTCCTCGACAGCGGGCGGGCCCAGAGCGGACCGCCCTCCTCCGCCCGTTCAGCTACCCGTCGCAAGCCATCCCCCAAACGGCCGGCTTCTGCCGCCGCACCCTTCAAGCTCCCGATCGGCAGGGCCGATACACGGTCGAGACACGAGAGGAGCCAGTCGCAAGTGACATCGAAAGGGCAGCTCGCGCGCGGAGTCCTCTTCGCAGCGATCGTCGTCGCGCTCGGCGCGTCGATCGTGCACGCCCTCACCGGCTTCGGCGGCCCGTCGGTCGACGCGTTCATCGCGAACGACCTGTACCTGGCGCTGGAGCTGACCGGCGTCGCGCTGTTCGCGACACGCGCGCTGGTCGTCTCCGACCATCGCGCCGCCTGGTGGTGCATCACCGCCGCGTTCGCCTGCTGGACGGCGGGTGACGTCGTGTGGGTGGTCGCGCCGGAGGGCGCCGACCGCCTGCTCACCGACCTCCTCTACCTGGCGTTCTATCCGCTCGCCTGCGCCGGTCTCGCGCTGCTGGCCGCGCAGGGCCGCGAGCACGTCGCCGCGCGCATGTGGATCGACGGCCTGCTCGCCGCGCTCACGGTCGCAGCGGTCGTCGTCGCAGTCGCCTTCAACCCGATCGTCGACGCGACGCACGGCGACGTCACGCAGACCGCGATCAACCTCGCTTACCCGATCGGCGACCTCGTGCTCGTCGGCTT
>DATHEP010000593.1:0-5979 GCA_035318525.1 Conexibacter sp. | reverse complement strand
CGAACGCGTCCGGCGAGACGCCGTCGCGATTGCCGGTGAACGCGCAGATGAGCAGCACCGTGTCCTTCGGGAACGTGACATCGCGGTACTCCACGTCCTCCACCAGGATGCGCGCCGTGAACGGGGTGATCGGCTCGTAGCGCAGCGCCTCCTCGACGGCGGCGGGCGCGCGCGAGGCCGGGTCCTCGCGCAGCAGCGCCCACTGCTCGGGGTGCTCGGCGAGCAGCCGCATCGCATGTGCGAGCTGTGACTGCGTCGTGTCGATCCCGCCGATCAGCACGTCGAGCACGAGGTTCACGAGCTCCACGTCGGAGAGGCGGTCGCCCTCCTGCTCGGCGGCGATCAGCTGCGTGATGAGGTCGTCGCCGGGGTCGTCCCGCCGTGCGGCCAGCAGCTCGTCGAGGTAGTCGTAGAGCTCGGTCACGTAGCGCTCGATGCGTGGCCGCTCGGCGATCAGCGTCGGCGGGTCGAACTGCCGCTGGACCCAGTTCGACCACTCGTGCAGCCGGGGTGCGTCCTCGAGCGGCGCGCCGAGCACCGTCGCGATCATGAGCGACGGGTAGGGCTTCGCGAAGGCTGAGACGAAGTCGCACGCGAGCTCGTCGCCGTCCGACGCCTCGGCGGCGACCGCGCCGAGCAGTTGCTCGAGGAACGCGCGCATCGCCGGCCGCCAGCGCTCCGCCGCACGCGGCGTGAACGACGGGTTTACGAGCCCGCGCAGGCGCGCATGGTCGGCGCCGTTGATGTGGAGGATGTTGCGGCGCATCTCCTCGAACAGCGGGCCGTCCTCGATCCCGAACAGCTCGGCGATCTTCATGCCGGGGAACTCGGCGCTGCGCGAGCGCAGGAAGTGCGCCGCCGCCTCGCGCTCCAGCACGACGTAGCCGAGCGGCGTCGAGGCGAGCCAGCCCTGCGCGCGCAGCTCGTGCATCGTCGCGTGGAAGCGCGGGCCGTGGAGGTCGGCGTCCGTGTAGTCGAACGCCGGCAGGTCGAGGTCGGTGACGAGGGTCATGCTGGCTGTGCGGCCAGCCTACCCGCCCCCGCGCCCGCCCTGCTCCAGCCGCTCCTCGCGCGCCTCCTCCTGCTGTTCGAGGCGCTCCTCCCGCAGCTCGATCCGCTCCTTCAAGCGGTCCTCGCGCGCGTCGAGCTCGGCCGCGCTCGTCGGGCCCAGCTTCGCGGTCACGACCGCGATCGCGATCGCCACGATCACCGCGGCGAGCAGCAGCGATCCGATCAGCTGGCGGAGCTGCGCGCGATCGCCCATCACGTGTCCACCAGGAAGTCGCCGGCCGAGGCGAGCCACGTCACGGCCAACAGCGTGAAGACCGCCGCGCCGAGCAGTGGCAGCAGTCGCCCGAGGCGCCCGCCACTGCGCACGACGAGCACCTTGACCGCGAGCACGCCGAGCAGCACGGCACCGACCACCGCGTGGACTCCGCCGTCGTCGTCCCAGCCGTACTCCGCCAGGCACATCACGGCCACCACGACGATCAGCACGAGCAGCGCGTCGCCGATCGTGCGGTGCGCGCGGGAGGCGGGGCCTGCCTGCAGGAAGCGCGGCCGCAGCCGCCCGTAGCCGACCGCGATCAGCACGAGCTGGTAGACGGCGAGCGCGATCACGACCGTCGCCACCACGACCTTCACCTCCGTGGGGTTTCCGCGCGTCAGGCTCTCGACGAGGTCCTCCATGCAGATCGGCCCGACCGTACCCGGTGGAGGCGGTAGGGTCACCCGCACGTCCACGCTCCCCCAGGAGGTGCATCGTGAAGGTGATCGGCGTCGGCTTCGGCCGCACGGGGACCATGTCGCTCAAGGCCGCGCTCGAACGGCTCGGCGCGGGCCCCTGCTTTCACATGATCGACCTGATCATGGGCGAGAGAAAGGACCGCGACCTGCCGTACTGGGTGCGGATCGCCGACGGGGAGCCGGTCGACTGGCACGAGGTGTTCGACGGCTGGGAGGCGACGGTCGACTGGCCGGCGGCGACGAGATGGCGCGAGGTCTGCGCCGCCTTCCCCGACGTGCCGGTGCTGCTGAACGTGCGCGACTTCGACGGCTTCTACGAGAGCGTCGGCAACACGATCCTCGCGGTCAAGCTGGCGGCGCAGGCGGGCGAGCTCGCGCCCGACACGAATCGCCCGCAGCCGCACCCGGCGCTGTGGGGCGTGATCGAGAGACTCGTCTGGCAGGGCGACTTCCAGGGCAGGTTCGAGGACAGGGACTGGGTGCGGGAGATGTACGACGCGCGCATCGCGGAGATCAAGGCGGCGATCCCGCCAGAGCGCCTCACGGTGTGGGAGCTCGGCGTCGACGGCTGGGAGCCGCTCGCCGCGATGCTCGGCGCCCCGGTCCCGGACGAGCCCTTCCCGCGCCTGCACGACACGAACGAGTTCCGCGCCGAGTTCGGGCTGCCGGCGGTCGCGTAGCGGCGGCCGTTCACCCGCCGCCGCGGGGCGTACGCTGACGCTGTGGACACCCTGCTGAAGCTCGCCGCGGACGCTGGCGTGGAGGTCTCGTCGGCCGAGGAGGCGCTCGCCGAGGGCGCCCCCGGCGCCGCGCGCGACGCGCTCGATCGCGCTGACGACGCGCTCACGGCACTGCGCGAGCGGTGGCCACAGATGAGCGCCGCCGAGCGCACCGTGATCGGCGAGGCGGCCGCCGCCGTGCGCGCCCGCCGCGACGTGCTCGCGGCGCAGCTGCCGCCGGTCCGCACCGTCACCGACGGCGTCGCCGAGCTCGATCCCGAGCAGGAGCGCGATCCGGACGAGCCGGCCGCCTGAGCGCTCCTCGCTTCTGCAAAACGTCGCGTTTCACAGCGCGCCGCATGGGACATCCCCTCCTCCGGGTACATCAGCAGGAGGAGGAGCAATGCAACAGCGATCGACCCGGCGCCTGCTCGCGCTCGCCCTCGTGGCGGTCCTGAGCAGCGGGGCACTCGTCGCCTGTGGCGACGACGACGAGGACAACGGCGGTGGTGCCGGCACTGCCACGGGCGGCGGCGGCACGAGCGGAACGGTCGCGCTGTTGCTGCCGGAGAGCAAGACGGCGCGCTATGAGTCGTCGGACCGGCCGCTGTTCGAGCAGAAGCTGAGAGAGATCTGCCCCGACTGCAGACTCATCTACTCGAACGCCGACCAGGACGCCGCGAAGCAGCAGTCGCAGGCCGAGGCGGCGATCACGAACGGCGCCGAGGTGCTCGTGCTCGACCCGGTCGACGGCAAGGCGGCCGCCTCGATCGTCACGCGCGCCAAGCAGTCGGACATCGGCGTGGTCGCCTACGACCGGCCGATCGAGAACGCGGACGTCGACTACTTCATCTCGTTCGACAACAGAACGGTCGGCGAGCTGCAGGGAACGGCGCTCGTGGACAAGCTGAGAGCGGACGGCGCGAGAGGCGACCTCGTGATGATCAACGGCGCGCCGACCGACCCGAACGCCGCGCAGTTCAAGGCCGGCGCGCACAGCGTGCTCGACGGCAGCGGCTACAGAATCGCGAGAGAGTACGACACGCCCGACTGGAGCCCGGACAGAGCCCAGACGGAGATGGACCAGGCGATCGCCGCGATCGGCGACGACGGCTTCGTCGGTGTCTACGCCGCGAACGACGGCACCGCCGGCGGTGCGATCGCCGCGATGAGATCGGCCGGGATCAGCCCCGGCAGCCGCCCGACGACCGGGCAGGACGCCGAGCTCGCGGGGATCCAACGGATCGTCGCCGGCCAGCAGTACATGACGGTCTACAAGACGTACAAGGAGGAGGCGGGGCAGGCGGCGCAGCTCGCCGTCGACCTGCTGAACGGCGAGACGTCGAGCAGTCTCGTCAACAGACAGATCGACAACGGGCAGAAGGACGTGCCCTCGGTGATCCTCAGACCGGTCGCTGTCACGCAGGACAACATCGACGAGACGGTCGTGAGAGACGGCCTCTGGACCATCGACGAGATCTGCACGCCCGCGTACGCGGCGGCGTGCAGAAGAATCGGGCTGACGCAGGGGTAGGTGCATGGACTGGTTCCCGAGATGACCGCATCGAGCGCCATCGCGAACGGCGACGCGCTGCTCGCCCTGCACGGCGTCAGCAAGCGCTTCGGCGCCGTGCAGGCGCTTGACGGCGTCGACTTCGAGCTGCGCGGCGGCGAGGTCGTCGGGCTCGTCGGCGACAACGGCGCCGGCAAGTCGACGCTCGTCAAGGTCATCTCGGGCATCTACCTCGCCGACGATGGCGAGTACCGCTTCGAAGGCTCGGCGCGCCGCGTCGTCGGACCGAACGACGCGACTGCGCTCGGCGTCGCGACCGTCTACCAGGACCTTGCGCTGTGCGACAACCTCGACGTCGTCGCGAACCTGTTCGTCGGTCGTGAGGAGATCTCGCACGGGCCCTCCGGCCTGCTGCGGGAGCTCGACGAGGCGTCGATGGAGAAGCAGGCAGGCGAGCTGCTGCAGACGCTCACGGTGAGACTGCCGAGCGTGCGGCAGGAGGTCGGCACGCTGTCCGGCGGGCAGCGCCAGTCGGTCGCGATCGCACGCTCGCTGATCGGCGAGGCGAAGGTCGTGCTGCTCGACGAGCCGACGGCCGCGCTCGGCGTCGCGCAGACGGCGCAGGTGCTGGCGCTGATCAAGCGGCTGCGCGAGCAGGGCCTCGGCGTCGTCGTGATCTCGCACAACCTCGCTGACGTGTTCGAGGTCGTCGACCGCATCGTCGTGCTGCGGCTCGGGCGCAACGCTGGCATGTTCGGCGTGAGCGACACGACGCGCGAGGAGGTCGTGGCGGCGATCACGGGTGCCGAGTTCGGCGCGCGCGACAACGGACAGGAGGCGGCACGGTGAGCACCGCAGCCGCTGCCCCCGAGCCCGAGACGACCTCGGCCCCTGCGGCGGGGGAGGCGAACGGGCGCTTCGCGGTGCTGCAGCGCGTCGCGCAGGGCGAGCTCGGCTCGCTGCGCGTCTTGCTCGGCCTCGCCGTGATCTGGACGATCTTCACCGTCGCCAACGACCGCTTCCTGACGTCGACCAACCTCGTCAACCTGTCGCTGCAGATCGCGGCGACGGGGATGATCTCGATCGGCGTCGTGCTCGTGTTGCTGCTCGGTGAGATCGACCTGTCGGTCGGCATCGTCTCCGGGCTGTGCGCGGCGATCATGGCGGTAATCGTCGAGCAGCACGGCTGGCCCGCCGTGCCGGGCATCGCGGCGGCGATCGCGGCGGGCGCGGCGATCGGCCTGTTCCAGGGATCGGTCGTGACGCGCTTCGGGATCCCCTCGTTCGTCGTCACGCTCGCAGGCCTGATCGGCTGGCAGGGCGTGCTGCTGTGGGTGCTGGGCGACACCGGCACCGTCAACATCACGAACCCGCTGATCGTCGACCTGGCGGGCACGTTCTTCGAGGGCGCGACCGCATGGATCATCGCCGCCGCGGTGGTGGCAGCGTTCGCCGCGTCGACGCTCAACGCGCGCCGTCGCCGGGTCGCCGCCGGGCTCGTGGCGGCCGCGCCGCCGGTCGTCGCGGCGCGCATCGTCGCCGTCGCCGTCATCACCTTCGGCGTCGTCGCGGTCCTCACGGCCGACCGCGGGCTGCCGCTGGCGCTCGTGATCCTCGTCGGCTTCGTCGTGATCTTCGACTACATCGTGCGGCGCACGACCTTCGGCCGGCACGTGCTCGCGCTCGGCGGCAACGCCGAGGCGGCACGCCGCGCGGGGATCCACGTCAACCGCGTGCGGATCACCGTGTTCGTGCTCGCCAGCTCGCTCGCGGCCTGCGGCGGAATCCTGTTCGCCTCGCGGCTGCTCGCCGTCAACCAGTCCTCGGGCGGCAGCGACCTGCTGCTGCTCGCGATCGCCGGGCCCGTGATCGCCGGCACGTCGCTGTTCGGCGGGCGCGGCACCGTCTGGTCGGCGCTGCTGGGCGCGCTGGTGATCGGGTCGATCTCCAACGGCATGGACCTGAAGGCCCTCGACTCGGACGTCAAGTTCATGGTCACGG
>DATHEP010000592.1:0-5841 GCA_035318525.1 Conexibacter sp. | reverse complement strand
CGACCGTCGCCGTGTTCTCGACGGTGCCGGTGAACGAGCTGGCGACTCTCGTCACGACGGTGTACGTGATCGATCTGCCGGGCGCCAACGACGACGCCGTGCACGTCACCGTGCCGGCGGCGAAGCTGCAGCCCTGGCTGGCGGAGACGAACGACAGCCCGTCCGGGAGCGGATCGCTGACTCTCACGTCTCTGGCGACGCTCGGGCCGTCGTTGGTGACGGTCAGCTCGAACGTCAGCTCGCGGCCCGGCACCGGTCTGTTCGACCGTGCGAGCTTGAGGATCGAGAGGTCCGCGCGCGGGTCGACGGGGACTCTGTCCGTCGATCTGTCGTTCCCGGGGTCAGGATCCGGGGTCTCGCTGGTGGCGGTGGCCGTGTTCTCCAGCGTCCCGGCGCCGAGGTCCGCGGCGACGCTTGTGGTGACGGTGAAGGTCCGCGTCGCGTTGGGGGCGAGATCGCCCATGCTGCACGTCACCGTGCCGTTGGCGAACGTGCAGCCCTGCGTCGCCGAGACGAACGTCAGCCCGTTGGGCAGCGGGTCGGAGACGCTCGCGCCGATCGCCGAGCTGGGGCCGTTGTTCGTGACTCTGAGCGTGTACGTCTGGTTCGTGCCGGGGATCGCGGGCGACGGCGACGACGTCTTCACGAGCGACAAGTCGGCCGCGGCTCTGTTCGAGACGGTGCACGTGTAGTCGGTGGCGTTCGCGACGAGCAGCGTCCAGCTGCCGACGTTGCCGCCGGTCGGCACCGGATTGCCGCCTCTGTCGACGCACGCGATCGACTGCACGTACTCGCCGATCGGCGTCGGCGAGCTTGCCGTCATCGCGTCCGTGATCGTGTAGGTGCCGTTCTGGGTCACCGGCCAGTCGACCGTCGAGGCAGTCGTGTCGGTGCCGGACGTGGTCGCCGAGTCCGCCAGTCTGCCGCCCGGCGCCACGAGGCCGACGGTGAACTGGTCGCCCGCGCGCACGCGCGCGTCGACGGCCTTGGTCACGGTGACCGTGGGGATCGGCGCGCTCGCGCAGCGGGCGCCGTCGTTCGAGTTGGCCGAGGTGGCGGTCGGCAGTCTGATGAATCTGAGCGTTCTCGGATCGACGCGGACGAGGTTCCCCGTGGCGTTGTCGGACCCGTACAGGTAGCCGTTTGCGTCGGCGTAGACCGCGCCGACGCCGGTGTTCGTGAACCCGAACCCGCCGGGCGTGAGGTCGACTCGGGCGCCTGTGGCCGGATTGACGCGGACCAGGTGGGATCTGTTCGCGGCGTCCGCGCCGATCATGTAGAGGAACCCGTTGATCCACGCCCAGTCGGCGCCGGCGCTGGTGATGGTGGGAGGCGCCGCGCCGATCGGGGTCGTTCTCAGCACCTGCCCGTAGGTCGGCGAACCGGGCGCGTAGTCGATCTCGTAGATGTCGGTGCCGGTCCACGCCCAGTAGTGGCCTCTGTCGTCGACGTCACCGACGACGCCGCCGGGGAAGCCGCCGGACGGGACGGGCGTCAGCGTGAGGTCGTCGTTGACCTGGACCATGCTGCTCGTCGTGAGGTCCCAGGCGTAGAAGTAGTCGTCGAGGACGTTGTAGCCGACGGCGTTGAGCACGTCGTCGGGGACCGTCGAGCCGAGCGTCGAGAATCTGCCCGTCGCGAGATCGATCTGCTGGATCTCGCCGGGCGGGCTTCCGGTCGGTGCCTGGAAGAGGTACCCGAAGGCGTCGCAGTCCCACGGCGCCGCCGACGCCGACGAGGCGCCGAGTCCCATCGCGAGCAGCGCGAGCAGCGTCGAGGCGGCGGTAAGCACCGCCCGTCTTCGCGCCCTTCCGATCGACGAGGACGTTGCTGCTCGACTCATTGTGTGCCTCCCGGTTGGGCTCCGATGACATGACACGCAGGCACGCGCACGCGCACCTGCCCCTCGGTCGTCGGGGATCGTCCGCTCCACGCAGCGTCCCGCATGTGAGCGGGGAGTTTTAAGAGTGCCAACGCGCCAGTTGAGCGAAGCGAATGCGTGCACCGCATTTTCGTACAGGAATGCGGTGCAGATAGTTCAACCGGGTTGAAGCTTCACCGGATGAGGCGGACCGCCGGGCGAGGGCGTGGCGAGTATCGTGAAGTCGCCGGAGGCAATTGCGCGGTCGCGTGACTGTGCAGTGAAACTGTTGACGAGCTCTTTTTTCACATCGCCGTGTCCCGTCCCGCGCGCGCAGTCGATGAATTCGATCGCGCGCGATCGCGTTCACGAGCTGCTCGACCGCGCGCGGGCCCGGCCGCTGACCGTCGTGCGCGCCCCGCGCGGCTACGGGAAGACGACGGCGCTCGCCGACTGGTGCCGGCAGCTCGACGGCGGCTGCGGCTGGGTCACCCTGCAGGAGCAGGACAACGACCCACGGCGGCTGTGCCGGCACCTGCTGGCGGCGATCGACGACCTGCAGCCGTCGGCGACGTGGGCTGCCGAGCAGGAGTCGCTCGGCGGTTCCGGGCTCGTCGAGACGGTCGCGGACGCGCTCGCCGAGCACGCCGAGGACGGCGGGCTGGTCGTCGTCCTCGACGACTACGACGTGATCGCCGAGGAGGCATGCCACCGCCTGATGATCGCGCTGCTCGACGCACTCCCGGCGGGCGTGCACGTCGTCATCGCCGGCCGCACGAGACCGCCGCTGAGGCTCGCCCGCCGCCGTGCCGCGGGGACCGTCGCCGAGATCGGCGGGGCGGAGCTCGCGTTCGACGCGGCGGAAGCAGAGCGCCTGCTCAACAAGCGGCTGCGGCTGCGGCTGCTGCCCGGGCAGGTCGAGGCGATCCGCGCGCGCGTCGAGGGCTGGCCGGCCGGGCTGTCGCTCGTCGCCTCCTCGCTGCGCGAGGGCTGCGACCCCGACCGCATCGTCGAAGCGCTCGCGCATCCGTCCGGCGAGATCGCCGAGTACCTGGTCGAGGAGGTGCTCGACATGGTGCCGCCGCGGATCCGTGAGT
Source organism: Conexibacter sp. (assembly GCA_035318525.1). Taxonomy (GTDB): domain Bacteria; phylum Actinomycetota; class Thermoleophilia; order Solirubrobacterales; family Solirubrobacteraceae; genus Conexibacter. Next base: position 2,883 of record DATHEP010000592.1, on the reverse strand, counting down.
TCCTGCGCCGCACGTCGGTCCTGGACCGCATGAACGGTGCGCTCTGCGCGGCAGTCCTCGACGACCCCACGGCAGGCGAGCTGTTCGCCGAGGTGCAGCGCTGCGGCCTCTTCGTCCTGCCGCTCGACGACGGCGACGGGGAGGACTGGGTCCGCTACCACCAGCTGTTCGCGGCGCTGCTGCAGCGGGAGCTGCGCCGGCAGGATCCGTCGCTCGTCCCGCTGGTCCACCGGCGGGCGGCGGACTGGTTCGAGCGCGAGGGGCTGCCCGAAGCGGCGATCGGGCATGCCACGGCGGCCGGTGACGGAGCACGAGCCGCACGCGTGCTGCATCAGCACTGGCGGCGGTTCGTCGTGGAGCGGCGCTACGCGACGATCCGCCGGATCGTCGCGCGGCTGCCGCCCGAGCGCGGCGAGCTGGGGTCATTCTGCGAAGCCGTCGACGTGTGCTGCCAGTCGCTCGAAGGCGCAGACCCGCGGCTCGTGGCGGAACGGCTGGATGCGCTCGAACGCCACCGCGACGCGCCGGGAGTCGCGGAGATCGTCGACGCGCTGCGGATCAGCCCCTACTACGGCGACGTCGGCCGTGCGCTCGCCGCCGGCCGGTGCGCGTGGGACCGCGCCGCCGGTGACGCGCACGCGCGTGCGCACCACGCTGGCCCGTTCGCGACGGTGATGTGGTTCGCTGGCGAGCGGGAGGCGCTGCAACGCGAGGTCGCGCCGTACATGGGGGTCGTCGAGCACCCGGTGCTGCGCAGCTGGGAGCTGGCGGCGCTGGCCCTCAGCGCCGCCGACGAGGGCGCGCTCGACGCGGCCGAGCGCCACGCGCGCGACGCGGTCGCCGTCGTGGACGCGGCGGCCGGCGAGTCCGCGCTCGACGCGCACCTCGCCTGCGTCGCGCTGGCTGAGGCGCTGCGTCGCCGCGGCCGCCTCGGCGAGGCGCACGCGCAGATCGGTCGCGCGTTGCGCGCGACCGGCAGACTGCCCGGGTCGCTCTACCACGCGCTCGCGCTCGTCGTGCGCGCACAGCTCGACCTGTCCTCGCGCGACCGCCGCGCCGCTCGTGCGCACGCGACGGCTGCGCGCAGGATCGTCGACCGCTATCCCGACGTGGGTGTGCTGGCGCGTCGGCTCGCGTCGGTCGAGGCGGCGCTGGAGCTGACGCCTCGCGACGCCCTGCTTGACAGCGCGCCGACCGCGGCCGAGCGACGCGTGCTGGAGCTGCTGCCGACCGAGCTCACGCGCCGCCAGATCGCCGCGCAGCTCGACCTGTCCGTCGCGACCGTCAAGAGCCACGCGTGGCGCCTCTATCGCCGGCTGGGGACCACCAGCCGCACGGAGGCCGTCGCGATCGCGCGCGAGCGGGGCCTCCTGTGAGCGGCCGTGCGGTGTCGCGCGCGCTGTCAGCTCCTCGATGCGCCGCGTCGCCAGCGTGACAACGGGGTGATCGCGTTCCTCATGCTCCTCAAGGCGCAGGGTCTGGCGGTCAGACCGCTCGTCCGTGTGGGCGGCCGAAGAAGAACGCCGCAAGCGCGAGGATCGCGAGTGCGAAGAGAATCGGGTTGACGATCGCGCCGCCGCCGATGGCGAGGATGAGCAGCACGATTCCGATGATCAGCCAGAGCATCTGAGTCCTCTCAATCGTTGTCGCGGTTGCGGTGCAGGGCGTCCTTGACCTTGTCGGCGGCGTCGCCGATCTTCTCCTTGAGCGTCCCTGAGGCCTCGTCGACCTTGCCCTCTCGCTTGAGGTCGTCGTCGCCGGTGAGGTTGCCGGTCGCTTGCTTGACTCTGCCCTTCGCGGTGTCGAGGCTTCCGTCGCTCATGTCACTCGCTCCTATCGCGTGGTGTCCTCGAAGCTGCCCGGAGCCGTCGGCACGCAAACGGCGTCACCGTCCGGCGGACGGGAGCAGCCCGGCGATCGCATGCTCGAGCTCGGCGAGCGTGGCGAGGACGGCAACCGCGCCGGCCTCGTGCAGCTCTTCGCGGGAGATGCCGCCGGTGAGCACGCCGATGGGCGTCATGTCTGCGCGGCGGGCAGCTTCGCAGTCCCAGGTTGAGTCTCCGACGACCACGACCCTGCTGACGTCGAGGTCGGCGCCAGCCTCCTGGTGCGCGCGGACGAGCGCGTCCGGCGCGGGCTTGGTCATCGCGACGTCGCCGGAGCTGACGATCGCGTCGGGGAGGCATTCGGCGTCGAGCAGACGCAGGTAGTGCGCGATCTCCTGCTCGCGGCCCGAGCTGGCGAGCGCCACGCGCCATCCTTGCTGCTTGCAGTTCGTGAGCAGCTCGTGCGCTCCGTCGAGCGGTCGTACCTCGGCGATCAGCTCGGCGAAGAGGACGTGTTGCCTCTCGCGCAGCGCGTCGCCATGGGACCGCTCGACGTCGTCGTCGGTGAGGTCGGGCACGAGCCGGTCGCCGCCCTTGCCGATCTGGCGGTGGATGCGCCACATCGGCAGCTGGATCTCGTACAGCGCGAATGCGCGCTGCCAAGCGAGCGCGTGGTGATAGGTGCTGTCGACGAGCGTGCCGTCGATGTCGAAGATCACGAGGCGGTCGCGGGTCATCGTGCACGGTGTACCCGCTGCGGTTCCCGGCAGACGACCGACGAGGACCTGCGCAAGGCGCTGATCGTCAGCTCCGATCCGGACGTGCACCTAGAGCGCATCCGCGCTCCGCTCGCGAGGCATGGCTCCGAGCGCGACCGGGTAGCGGTGTGGGCCGATCAAGCGATCGGTTCGACGAGGTGCTCGCCGGCTCGCTGGAGCTCGCCGCGGACGAGGACCCGGAGGAGATCGAGTCCTAGTGTCGTGAGTCAGCGCAGGTCGTCGAGGCAGGCGGCGGCCTCGACGACCTGCGCGTGCATGTTGCGTTTGATCATCAGCAG
>DATHEP010000591.1:0-2039 GCA_035318525.1 Conexibacter sp. | reverse complement strand
TCGTGACCGGCGAGCGCAGGTTGCTCCGGCGCGAGCGGCGCTCGGGGGCCGTGTCGCCGCGCAGGACGGCGAGATGCGCGGCTTGCAGATCGGGCGACGGTGCCGCGCCGAGCTCGTCGGCGAGCCGGGCGCGGACCCGCTCGTATGCGTCGAGCGCGTCGGCCTGGCGGCCCGCCGCGTACAGCGCTGCGATGTGCCGGGCCGCGAGGCGCTCGTGCAGCGGGTGCTCGGCGACGGCGGTCTCGAGCTCGGCGACCACGTTCGCACCACGTCCGAGCGCCAGTTCAGCCTCGGCGCGGTCGACGATCGCCGTCAGCCGCAGGTCGGTGAGCGCGGCCGCGGCAGCGGCGAAGCTCGGTCCGGTCAGGTCGGCGAGCGCCGGGCCGCGCCAGAGCGCGAGCGCCTCGCCCAGGGTCGCGGCGGCGCGCTCGGGGTCACCGGCGCGCAGCTTCGCCGCTCCGGCCGCGGCGAAGCGCTCGAAGCGATGGGCGTCGATCGCGTCCGGCTGCACGTTGAGGCGGTAGCCGCCGGGGGCGGGGACGATCGCATCGCCGTCGCCGAGGCTGCGCCGCAGCCGCGAGACCAGCGACTGCAGAGCGTGCTGCTCGTCGGCGGGAAGCTCGTCGTCCCAGACCGCGTCGGCGAGCGCTCCGACGCTCACCGGGCGCCCGGCGTCGAGGGACAAGCGGGCAAGCAGCGCACGCAGCCGCCCGCCGGCGACATCGACCGACCGGTCGTCGCGCTCGACCTGGAGCGCACCGAGAATGCCCAGACGCATCCCGGGACTGTGGCAGGCGACCGGCGACCGAGGTTCGACCCGTGCACCGACCTGGGTAGCCCTCAGCCATGGCCACCGACATCGAGGAGCGAATCAAACGAGCGAGCGAGCGCGCCGCGGAAGCGGCCGAGCGCACGGCCCAGGCCCACGAGGCAGCGGCCGACGAGCACGAGCGCTACGCCGCCGTGGCCGAGGCGCTCCGGGGAACGCTCGAGGAGACCCATCGCGCCCGGGAGCTGGCTCAGCGGCTCCGCCAGGCCGCGGCGCTCGATCGCGATGTCGCCGCCAAGGAGCGCAAGGTCGGCCGCAAGCCCTCGTGAGCGCCCGTTAACGCGGAGAGCCCACTCGAAGGTGGACTCTCGGCCATCAGAAGATCAGGCGGCTCTCGCGGGAAGGGGACGTTCAGTAGAAGGTCTCGCCCTCTGGTTGCCTTCGCTGTCTGACCACGTCAGCGTAGCGTGCGGGGAACAATGTTCACGATCGCACTCAATATGGAGTTCTGCCGGTCCGCTGACAAGAGCTTCGAGCAGGGCGCGGAGATCGCCGCCGGGCTCGGCTACCGCCACATCGAGCCGATGGTGCATACCGGCTGGGAGCTGCTGAGCGAGGTCGGCTACTTCCATTCGTTCTCGCTGGAGGAGGACCCGCTATTGATGCGCGACATCTGTGCCCGTCACGCCGTCGACGTCGTCTCGGTCTCAGGACACAGCCCGCTGATGAAGCCGGAGGCGGCGGTGCCGCGACTGACGCGCGCGATCGTGCTCGCCGACGCGCTCGGCGCGCGCTGGGTCAACACCGACGAGATGCTCAAGCCGGACTGGATCGACGACGCCTTCGCGCACGAGGTCATGCGCTACACGCTCACCCGCGCCGACCAGGTCGCGCGCCGGCACGGCGTCGACATCTGCATCGAGCCGCACGGGGTCTACACGAAGACCGCGGCGGGCCTGCGGCGGATCGTCGAGCTGGTCCCGTCCGAGCGCATCGGCGTCAACTGGGACACCGGGAACTCGTTCCTCGCCGGTCAGGAGGATCCCTACGACGCCCTGGAGTCGGTGAAGGAGCTCGTGCGCCACGTCCACGCCAAGGACATCTCGATCGAGCATGCCGAGCGCGACCGCGGCGTGGTCACCGGGACGCCGGTCGGCTGCGCATGCGGCGACGGCGTCGTCGACTGGGAGCGCGTCCTGAGCATCCTGCGCCCGCTCGAACGCGAGCTCGTACTCAGCGTCGAGTGCGGCACGATCGACGAGGCCGAGCG
>DATHEP010000590.1:0-2671 GCA_035318525.1 Conexibacter sp. | reverse complement strand
TGGCGGAACTGCGCGCCAGGGCGGAGACGTTCGACGTGTGGAGCGTGCCGTCGCTCGGCGCCTTCGGCAACGGCCGCGCGCTCAACTGGATCAAGGCCGGGTCCGAGATATTCCGGCTGACGTATCCCTGGAAGGCCGGCGACGAGGAAGGGCACGAGACGCTGACGGTCGAGCGCGACCTGGTCGGGCACTGGGGCGTCAGCCTCACGTTCCGGCCGACCGGCGCGCCCTACGTGAAGGGACAGCCGCCGCCGCCCAGGCCCGCCAGCCGCCAGCGGACGCTCGCCGCGGGCATCGTGACGTCAGACGCGGCCGCCGGCCTGGCGGAGGCGTTCGTGCTCCAGGAGCGGCGCCAGGCGGCGAACCTGAAGGACAAGGCCGCGCCCTGGCGGCAGGGCGGCGCGAGCGAGAAGCAGCTCGGCATGCTCCGCCGGCTGAAGATCCCGTTCAAGCCCGGCATTACGAAGGGACAGGCGTCAGACCTGATCGACGTCGCGCAGGCACGCCGCGGGCGATAGGAGGCCCGTGGCGGCGCGATCGCGTTCCCGGCGAGCGAGAGCCGCCTGGCAGCGCCGGAACGCAGCGGCCGCCTGTTCTAGCTGCTCCTCGGGGGTGATATCGGGCCACTCTGACCGGCCGACCGGGGGGTGTTCGTAGTCGAGTAGAACTGCAGGCATACGGGCATCTGCTGCGCAAACCCGGTGCCACTAGATATAGGGGTGTTGATCTCGACCGGCGGGATCGCTTCAAATACGCGAACGGCCGGCGAGCTTGAACCCTCGCCGGCCGCCAAACCGCTGCCGTGGTGCTGTCACGGGAGAGGCCGCCGGTAAAGTCTACCGGCTCCCCATTCCCCTTACAACCCGCGTGCCGCGTCGCCAGCGACGGAGAGGCAACGCCGCGTAGCGTCGCCTGGCGCGATCGAGCGGGCGACTACGTTCACAGAGCCCGCGGCGTGGGTGCGAACCCTTAGAGCGTGTGAGGCCGACCCGCGTCGAGGGTCGCGAGAGTCTGAGGGAGCCACGGGCGTTCGGCGCCGTTCCGTGGTCCGCGGCGGGTGGGGCGGCTCCGGGTGGGGTTGTCAACGACCAGCGGCGGAGCGCACGCCTACTCGTTAGGCGGAGTGCTTCGCCGCAAACAAATGAGGCTCACCAAATAGGGTTGTCTGGATCAAAAGAACAAAGAAAAAGAATATATGGCCGAAGACGCTGAAATTGAAAAGTTGAAAGCTGCCTACAACGCCAAACTGAAACGGCTCGAAAAATGGGCGAGCGAGCTGAGGGCGACGCAGGCGAAAAGTTACGAGCTGCTCGAACAGATCGAGGCGGAGCTGAAAGGGAGCCCGTCACTGAACACGGTCGCCGGCGAAGTGCTCAACGTCTTCGGCGAGCAGTGGCGCGGCCGCTATCGGACGCCCTACCTGTTCGCGAAGTCGAAGGAGATCCCCGCGGTCAAGCGGCTGATGAAAACCCTGGGGCGGAAGGAGCTGGAAGCGCGCATCGTGAAATACCTGCAGGACGGCGATCGGTTCCTCATCGAAAACCGGCATCCCTTCGGGTTGTTCGAGTCGCGCGTGAACCGCTACGCGACGACGACAACCGACGACTTCACGCTCGCGGCGCCGCCGTCCGACTGCCGGCACTCCCCGCGCTGCACGTCAGACCAGCAACACACGGCGCTCGTGCAGCGTGAGCTTCGGTCACTGTGACGGCCGCGAAAAAGAAAGCCGAACCAGAACCCGCACCCGCCGCCGGCCCGCGCAACCTCGACATTGAGCGCGCTGTGCTCGGCGCCGCCTTGATCTCGACCAAGAGCGCCGACTACGTGCTCGATCGGATCACGACGTCGACGCTGTTCCGCAAAGCGCACCAACAGATCCTCGCGTGCGTGAAGGAGCTGCGCGACGTGAACGCCGGCGTCGACATCGTCGTCGTGAAGGAACGACTCGGGCCGATGGCGATGGAGGACATCGGCGGGCCCGCGTATCTGGCAAGCCTAGTCGACGGCGTGCCGCGGTCGACGAACCTCGAACACTACCTCGACGTGCTGAAGGATCTCGAAGCGAAGCGCGCGCTGCTCGCGTTCGCCGGCGACGTGTCGAGCGCCGTCCTGGATACCGATCACAGCTCGCGCCAGATCATGGCGGACGCCGACCGCCGGCTGCTCGAACTGCAAAGCGGGCACGCGGCCGGCGCGATCGCGGATCTGCGTCAGTCGTGCAGCGAGCTGCTCAACGATCTGCAGTTCCGCGTCGACCATCGCGGCGAGCTGACCGGCGTCGACACCGGGTTCGAGTCGATCAACCAGCTCACGCTCGGCTGGCAGGCGGGCGACCTGATCGTGCTGGCGGCCAGGCCGTCGATCGGGAAGACGACATTCGCGATCAATAGCGCCGTCGCCGGCGCGCGCACCGGCAAGCGCGTCGCGTTCTTCTCGCTCGAAATGAAACGCCGGCAGCTCGAATACCGGATCTTGTCGAGCCTGAGCGAGATCCCGCTCTCGCGACTCCTGGGCGGACACCTGGCGGAGCGCGACGCCGCGTATCCGCGGCTCAACGCGGCGCTGGAGATCATGCACGGCGCGGCGATCTACATCGACGACGCGAGCGGCCGCACGGCGTGGGACGTCCGCAGCGCGTGCCGCCGGCTGAAGGGCGACGGCGGGCTCGACC
>DATHEP010000589.1:0-4640 GCA_035318525.1 Conexibacter sp. | reverse complement strand
CCCGGCGCCGCGACGTCGACCGCTCTCGCACCCCAGTCGGAGAAGTCCGCGAGGCCGTCTGCCTGGTCGGTCGCGGCGACGCACAGCACGTTGTCGATCGCGCCCGCGATGCCGGACGTCTGCGGCTCGTAGTTGCACGGGAAGTGCGGGACCGCGTCGTTGTCCTCTCCGTCGTTGCCGGCCGAGATCACGAACAGGACGCCCGGGCCGGCCGCGAACGCATCGCGCACGGCGGCGTTGAACGTCGTCCCGCCGAGCGACATGTTCACGACGCGCGCGCCGTGCGTCCGCGCGTAGTTGATCGCGTTGACCTGGGCGGAGCTCGGGCAGACGGTCCCCGAGCTGTCGACCGGGACGGGGGCCGGGTCGGTGAAGTAGCTGCACACGCGCAGCGGCATGATGCGAACGTCCTGCGCCACGCCGCTGATGCCGACCCCGTTGTTGCCGGCCGCGCCGATCGTGCCCGCCGTGTGCACGCCGTGGCCGCCGTCGATCAGGTTGTCGTCGGTCGGGTCGCCGTCGACCGCCGGCGTGTTCGCGGAGGCTCCGACGAAGTCGGCACCGCGCGCGTCGTCGACGATCCCGTTGCCGTCGTCGTCGGTGCCGTTCGGCGGGTCCGCGAGGTTGCTCCACGCGACGGGGCCAAGATCCGGGTGGTCGAAGCGATAGCCGGAGTCGAGGTCCGCGATCACGACCGAGGCGGAGCCGCGCGTGCGGTCCCACGCCGCGAGCGCGTTGACGTCCGCGCCCGCGAGCGCGCCCGCGAACCCCGCGACGCCGGCGCCGCTGTTCTGCAAGCCCCAGAGCTGGCCGAACAGCGGATCGTTCGTCGTCGCGTGCAGGATGTCGTAGGTCTCGCGCACTGCCGTGCGCACCGCGGGGTCGTCGCGCAACGCGGCGAGCGCGTCTGTGACCGACCGACCCGGCTCGGTGCGCAGCAGTTGGAAGCGTGGATCGCCGAGCGTGCGCACGAGCGACGCGTCCGCGTCGCCGCGCGCGGCGACGCGCTCGGGCCGCGCGACGTCGTCCTCCCACACCACCATCACGCGGCTCGACGCCGGCCCGGGCGCGGACGTCGCCGGCAGGCCCGCGCTCAGCGGCTGCTCGCGCGACGTCGCGGCGAACGCCACGGCCGGGAGCGCGGACGCGAGAAGCGCCAGGAGCGCCGCGACGGCGGGCGCGAGGCGGCGCGCCGGACGGACGGACCTGTTGCGATGCGGCACGGGCCGAATCGTCGCACGGGACGCCCGCGCAGGGCGCGCCGGCTGCCGACTACGCGCCGAAGTCGGCCGGCACGAGCGCCTCGACCACCTCGTAGGAGCCGTCGAGCAGGACCTCCTCAACGTGCTCACCGACGCGTTCGGCGGGCGGGCCGCCACCGGCCTGCGCCTGGATCTCGCGCAGCTCGTCGAGCGAGCCGTCGAACATCCCGAACGAGATCACGACGTCCGGGTCGGCCACGTCGCGCGTGTGGTAGACCTGCTTCCAGCGCCCGATCACCTCGGGGGGCGGGTCGCCGGGGTCCCATGCGGCGCGAAACGCGTCGTAGGCGCCCGGCTTGAGCCGGCGGGCGGTCAGCGTGCAGATCATCGCTCCACCTCCTGGAGTGCTCTTGTCGTCCACCCGATCCAACTCCTGTGCAAGGCGCTAGTCAAGGACGCGTAAGCGCCCGTTCAGATCTCGCACGGCCCGCCACGCGTTAGGTTTCTCGCAGTCATGGCACGCCAACGTCCACGACCGCTCGCACTGGTCACCACCACCGCGCTCGCCGGCGTGCTCGCGCTGCCGACCGCATCCGGCGCCATCCCGTTCGGCGCGAACCTCGCGCTGCCGGCGAACGTGGCGTTCGACTGCACGGCGCTGCCGCTGCCAAACGCGTTCGGCACCGGCTTCGTGCTCGTGCCGGTGCCGAGCGGCGCGCAGACGTGCACGTGGATGGCGTCCGGCACGGTGAACCAACCGGCCGCCGGCAGCTTCCTCACCCCGGTCGCCGGCACCGTCACGCAGGTGAGCGTGCGCGTCGGGCCGGTCACGGGGCCGATGCAGGTGGTCGTGCTGCGTGCCTTCCGCGACTTCTTCTCGACCGCGTCGCCCGTCTGCTGCACCGAGGTCGCGCGGACGCCGGCCTTCGTCCCGACGCCCAACGCCGTCACCACCATCCAGACCGCGCTGCCGGTGCGCAAGGACGTCGTGCCGGACCCGGTCAACCGCAGCGTGACGTTCGACGCGCTCGCGCTGTCGGTGCTCGCGCCCGGCGTGCCGATCCCGGCGTTCGACAGCGGCCGCCACAACCCGGCCGACTTCGACGCGCCGAGCGCGCTCGTGTACCACCCGGCCGTCGGCCCGGGCCAGGAGGCGTTCGCGAACAGCTCGGGCGTCGGCGGCTTCCAGGTGCTGCTGGCTGCCGACGTGACGCCGTCGACAAGCGGGCAGGGCCCGGCGGGCGGAGGGCCGGTCGGCACCGTCCCGGCGGCGATCCGGCTGGTCCAACGAGCCGTCACCGTGCGCGACGGCCGCGCACCGGTGCTGATCACCTGCAGCCTCACGGCGGGACGCTGCGTCGGGCTCCTGCGGTTGCAGTCGCGGGCGGCGGGCGCAGGCGCCCGCGCGGCGGCAGCCAGAAGACGTGCCGGAAGAGCGCGCACGATCACCTACGGCAGCGCGAGAATCGACCTCGCGGCCGGCAGACGCGGGCGCGTGCGTGTGCGACTCAACAGAGCGGGCCGCGGGCTGCTGAGAGGCCGCGCGCAGCGCAAGGTGTGGGTCAACGCGAGCGTCGGCGACAGAGCGGTGCCGAGCGTGCGCCTGACGCTCGAGCGGCCCGACGCCAGATAGCCCGCGCACCGTCAGCGTCCTGCTGCTGACACGACCGGCGCGAATGAGAAACGCGCTCGTCTAACCTCGATGGATGCGAATCTCACGGACGTCGAAGGCGCTCGCGCTCGCCGTCGCGGGGCTGGCGCTCGGCGCCCCCGCGGCCGCGCTCGCCGAGCCTGTGCAGCAGTTCAGCTTCCAGGTGAAGGACATCAAGCCCGGCGGGCGCTTCACGTTGATCTTCAACGCGCGCACGTTCGACACCACGGGCGCGCCGCCGCCGTCACCGATCCAGAACTACCTCCGCATCCCGGCGGGCGCGACCCTGCGCAGAGAGTTCCGCTCCAGAAGATACTTCTGCGACGGGCCGAGGCTGCGCACGGCGATCGACATCTACGACTTCCGCCCGGGGTCGTTCAACGCGCGCGTCGCGAACCTCAAGCCGCTGATCAGACAGTTCGCGCGCAGCAGAGACCCGGCCGAGCGCCGGCAGCTCGCGAACGCGCAGGCGTGCGACCGCGGGCGCATCGGCGGCGGCACCGCGAGAATCGACGCGCGCGAGTCGTTCCCGACGATCGACCAGTTGATCCGCGCCACGTTCTCGACCTTCCTGAGCCGGCCGACGGAGCCCGGCGCGGTCGCCGGCTTCACCGTGCTCGGCGCGGCCGACGAGGACCAGGAGATCGTCCGCAGAAGATCGTTCGAGGTGATCACCGGCGTGCACGCCGCGCTGAACGCGAACTTCTTCAACGACCCGACGGGCCCCTACGGTTACCGGCTCGACCTGCCGAGAGGCGAGGTCAACGGCTTCAAGGTCAGCATCGCGGAGCTGAACGCGACGACCAAGGGCCTCACGATCCTGAGAGGGACCTGCCTCAAGCAGAACAGAAGAGGCAGATGCGTCAGACGCCAGAGAAGAACGATCTTCTGGTTCACGACGCCGCCGTGCCCAGCGAACAACCTGTTCAGCATCGAGCAGTTCTACGGCTACTCCGACCCCGCGCTGAACGACACGCAGACGATCCAGCTCGCCTGCCCGCGCTTCGTGCAGTAGGCGCCCGCGCTGCGGGGATCTCGGCGCTCAGTGCGCCGAGATTCTCGGCAGCACGCGGTCGAGCCACGCGGGCACGTGCCATGTGCGCTCGCCGAACAGGCGGATCAGCGCCGGCAGCAGGATCAGCCGCACGACGGTCGCGTCGAGCAGCACCGCGACCGTCAGCCCGACGCCGAACTGGCGCGTGTTCGTGACCGGCGAGAGCGCGAAGGCCAGGAACACGGCGGCCATGATGAAGGCCGCGCCGGTGATGATCGTTCCGGTCTTCTCGAGCCCGTAGTGGATCGCGCCCTCGGTCGTCCCGGTTCGCGCGCGCCCCTCCAGCAGGCGGCTGATGAGGAACACCTCGTAGTCGATCGAGAGGCCGAAGATGATCGCGAACAGGCCCGCGAGGGCGATCGCGTCGAGGTAGCCCGGTCCGCCGAGCAGCGGGTTGTCGCCCTGGAACAGGATCACGAGCACGCCGACGGCGGCGCCGACCGTCACGAGGTTGAGGATCACTGCGCACAGCGCGAGCACGGGTGAGCGGAACAGCACGAGCAGGACGATGAAGGTGACGAGCACGAGGACGGTCACCAGCAGCGGGAAGCGCGACGTCGTCGAGGTGTCGAAGTCGTCGAGCAGGATCGCCGGGCCGCCGACGACCGCGTCGGTCGCGTCGAGCCGCGCGGCCGTCAGCGCGGTCTCGCGCTGCAGCGCTCTGCTGAGCGCGACGCTCGCCGGGTCGAACGGGTCCTCTCTCGGGATCACCATCACGCGCGCCGCACCGCCG
>DATHEP010000588.1:0-2417 GCA_035318525.1 Conexibacter sp. | reverse complement strand
GACCCTAGGCAGGAGCGGCCAGCAACCGCCCCAGCAACCCCAGCGCCCCCGCCTTCGACAGCGACTCGTTGAGGTTCCCGCACTTCGGCGACTGCACGCACGAGGGGCAGCCGCGCTTGCATCTGCACTCGGCGATCAGGCGGTGCGCGTCCGTCACCAGGCGCTCGAAGCCGCGGTAGCCCTGCCGAGTGATGCCCACTCCGCCCGGATGCCCGTCGTAGATGAAGATCGTCGGCTTGCCCGTCTGCGGGTGGGCGTTGGTCGACAGTCCTCCGATGTCCCAGCGGTCGCACATCGCCAGCAGCGGCAGCACCGCGATCTGCGCGTGCTCGGTCGCGTGCAGCGCGCCGAGCAGGCGGTCGATCCCGAAGGCGGCGTCCTCACCCAGCACGGCGAGCGAGTCGAGCTCGTACCAGAGCGCCTGCGTGGAGAACGCGGTCTCGGGCAGGTCGAGCGCGCGGAAGTCGATCTGCTGGTGGTCGGAGAGCGCCTTGCGCTGGTAGCCGGTCACGACCTCGGTCACGACGACGTTCCCGAACGACAACGTGACGCCCATCGCCTCGCGCCGCTCCACCAGCCGCTCGATCGCGGTCGTCGTCTCACGCTTCGGCTGCGTGAACCAGTCGCCGTCGAACGGCGCCAGCATCGCGCGCCGCTCCAGCAGGTCCAGCTGGACGACCTCGTACGCACGTCCCAGGTGCAGGTAGACGGCGCCGTCGTGCACGGTCGAGAAGGCGCGCGCGGCCTCCAGCGTGCCGATCATCTCGCCGCTCGCGACGTCGATCAGCGAGAACGTGTCAGCCGAGGACGAGCGCAACGGCACGCGCGCTGCCGGGTAGTCCTCCGGCGCGCGCAGCTGGAAGGCGCCACGCCGCTCGATCAGCAGCCCCGCGCTCACGAGCCGCTCGGCGCGCTCCTTCCAGCTCGGCCCGAGCACGTCCGCCTCGCCCGGCGCCAGCGGTCCCTCGTGCGCGGCGCACAGCAGGTGCGCGGAGTGGATCTGCTCCGACTCGTGGTCGAGGATCGCCGCCTCGACCGGGCGGCCGAGGAACTCGTCCGGATGGCGGCAGAAGAACTGGTCCAAGGCGTCCTCGCCTGCCACGTACACCGCGAGGCCCCGCCCGCGCCGGCCCGCGCGCCCCCACATCTGCCGCAGCGAGGCGACCGTCCCCGGGAACGTCACGCAGATCGCCGCGTCGAGCTCGCCGATGTCGATCCCCAGCTCCAGCGCGTCGGTCGTGACGACGCCGAGCAGGTCGCCGCGCGTCAGCCGTTGCTCCAGCTCGCGCCGCTGCTGCGAGGTGTAGCCGGCGCGGTAGGGGGCGATCCGATCCGCGAGATCGGGCCGGTCGCCGCTGCGCAGGCGCGCCTCGGCGGATCGCATGATGATCTCGACCGCCTTGCGCGACTTGATGAAGCAGATCGTCCGCGCGCCGGCCTGCACGAGGTCGGCGAACAGGTCGGCCGCCTCGCTCAGCGCGCTCGCGCGCACGCCAAGCGCCTCGTCGAGCATCGGCGGGTTCCACATCGCGACGCGCCGCTCGGCGGATGGCGCCCCGTCGCGGTCGATCAGGGCGATGTCGTCCAGGCCCGTCAGCCGCTCCGCCAGCTCCAACGGGTTCGCGACCGTCGCGCTCGCGAGCAGGAAGCGCGGCTCGGTGCCGTAGCCCGCGGCGATCCGCCGCAGCCGCCGCAGCACGTTGCCGACGTGCGAGCCGAACACGCCGCGGTAGACGTGCGCCTCGTCCACCACCACGACCGCGAGGTTGGCGAAGAAGTCCCCCCACGCGCGGTGGTTGGGCAGGATCCCGACGTGCAGCATGTCCGGGTTCGTCAGCACGACGTTCGCTCTCGCGCGGATCGCTCTGCGCTCGGCCTGCGGCGTGTCGCCGTCGTAGATCGCAGGACGGACGCGCGGCAGTCTCAGCGCCGCCAACGCGCGCGCCTGGTCCTGCGCGAGCGCCTTCGTCGGATACAGGTACAGCGCCCGCGCGCGCGGGTCGACGAGCAGCTGCTGCAGCGTCGGCAGGTTGAAGCACAGCGACTTGCCGGAGGCGGTGCCGGTCGTGACGATCAGCGGCCCGTCCATCGCCGCCAGCAGCGCCTCCTCCTGATGCGTGTGCAGCGCCGCGATCCCCACGCGTCCCAGCGCCGTGCGCAGCTCGTGGTGCAGCTCGCCGGGGATCGGCACGGCGTGGCCGGCGCGCGGCTCGACCACCGACTCGTGCACGAGCCGCTCCTCCGCGCGGCCGCGCTCCAGCAGCGCGGTCCACGGCTCGATCTCGCGGGCGACGGCCATCGCCGTCGATCGTACGCGGCCGGACCCTGCCCGCTACGCCTGCTCGGCGTCCGGCGGCTGTTCGTCGAGCTTGTCGAGCTTGACGTACACGACGTCCGGTCCACGTCGAGGGCTGTCC
>DATHEP010000587.1:0-4947 GCA_035318525.1 Conexibacter sp. | reverse complement strand
TAGCGCAGCACGAACGAGCGACGCACCTCGTCCGACTCCTCGTCCTCCCCCTTCGCCTTGCGGACCACCGGCTTGAAGAAGACGATCCGCGTCGCCTTCTCGCCGTTGCGCACCGTGCCTCCCAGCTCCCCCGCCTGCTTGTAGCTGACCCACCACGGCTTCGCGTAGCCCGTCAGCGACAGCAGCAACGGGTTGATCCCGCGGTACGGCCGGCGCGACACCAGGTTGGCCGGCAGTCGCCCACTGGTCGCCCACGGCTGACGCCACGGGACCACACCCTCGTCGAGCCGCGCGATGATCTGGTCCGTGACGTACTGGTACAGGTCGAACTTCTCACTCCCCTTCTCCGGCGCCTTGCGCCCTCTCCTCTTCGTCGTCTTGGCCTTGCCTGCCATCTCGCTCCTCCTGGTCCTCAACCCGACACCGCGGTTTCGGTGGTCGCCTCGTCGGCTGAGGGCGACCCGACTCCGCGGGCGTGGAGGTGTCAAAGCACGCTTTTCGCTTTGACACCTCCACGCCCGCGGAGTAGCCCTCAATCAGCCGACGAGGCGGCCACCGAAACCGCACCCAGCCACGACCTTCGGCCCCGCCCCCCGGAGGGGGCGGGGCCGCGGGCCTCAGCTCGGCGTCACGGCCTCCCTGTGGTCGCCCACCTCGTGGATCCCGTACCTCAGCGTCCCCACGTGAGCGTTCGCCACCGTCACGGTCGCGCGACCGCCCTTCACCACGACCGCCCACCCGTCGGGCACGCGCACGCGGTCGCCGGGCTTCACCTGTCGACCGTCGACGATCTTCCACCGTCCCGCGTCCACGTGCGCGGCCAGCGCGACACGGTCCGCGGCCAGCTTCGACTCCAGGTGGGCGACCTCCGCCAACAGAGCCTCACGGTGCTCCCCCGACGCCGGACCCTGTACCTCGACGTCATACACCTCCCCGGACGGCTTGGGGAAACGTCGCTCATAGTCGTCGAGTGCCCGCGCCAACCCGCGCAGGTCCGCCTCAGCCTTGTGAATCCGCCGAGCCGTCTGCAACGGCCGCTCAGCCCGCTCGAGCGTGCGCGCCGGCGCCGCCGCCGCCGCGGCGAGCCGCTCAGCCGTCTCCGCGGCCGCGCTGCCCGCGCGCATCCCCGCGTCGATCCGTTCCCGGTCCCTGCGGGCACGTCGCTCCGAGTGGTGCCCCACGAGGATCGGCTGCCCCATCGGGATCCCGTCCGCGATCTCGTGCGCCCGTCCGAACGCCGCGTCCGCCACGCCGCCCCAGCGCTCCGCCCGCTCGCCGAGCCGCTCACCGCGCCCCTCCAAGCGCTCCCGCCTGGCCTCCGCCACCACCCCCGCGTCGCGCGGGCGGTCGTCGATCGTCACGCGCACCGCGAAGCCCGCGTCGCTCAGCACCCGCTCCGCGGTCCGGATCAGCGTCCGGTTCGCCGGCCTGTCGCGCGTGCCCGGGACGTACAGCGCGCCGACGTACTCGCCGTCCCGCAGCGACCGCCACCGCCGCTGCCCCGCCGCACGCAACGCGTCGTACGTGCCGTCGCCCTTGCGCGTGCCCAGCAGCAGCGTGCCGGTCTCCGCCGTGTGCAGCAGCTCGGGGCCTTCCCACGGCTCCCGCTCCGCAACCTCGTCCTGCGCGTTCCCGACCGGTGGCGCCACGCCCCCGTCGGCCTCGCCCGCCACCGGCGCGTGCGCCTGATCGCACACCGCGCTCGTCCCGACATCCTTCACTCGGTCCTCCTTGACCTGTTGCGATTCACTGACATTCACGGCTCCAAGTGCCGCGGCTTGCGCTGCGCGTACATCACCTCCCGGAACTCCGGCTCACCCTTCAGGGACCCGCCGTCCACGATCGTCATCACCGCGGCCGGTCCCGCCACGCGCAGCGCAACACGCGCGTCGCCGCAAGCCTCGAGCGCCGCCTGGAAGTCCGCGGCGTGCACCCAGAACCGGCCGTGTTCCTCATCGAGCTCGCACACCTCCGCGGCAACATCCGGGACCACCACCTCGTCCGACCGCTCGGCGAGCACCGGCCTCACCGACATGCTGGCCTCGCTCACCCGCACCTCCAGCATCGGCCTCCCCCGGCACTTCGCCACAGCGCTCGGGGTGCTGCACCTCACTTCCCGCAGCAGCTCCTCCCGCGCGACCACGACCGCACCGGGCGCGAGCCCCAGGTACTGCTCGTACTCGGGGAACGCCTCTTCGCCTCCCCGCGTGACGACGCGAACGGTGTCGCCGATCAGCCCGACGACCGCAGCGCCATCGCTCTCACCCCACTGAATCGCAACCCGCGCCCCGTCGAGTCGGCCGACGATGCCCACGAGGGCCGGCGCCCCGAGCCGCGCCCGGTGACGCCGCTGAATCAAGCCGGTGCACGCCGCGATGCGCGCCACGCCCAGCCGATGAACATCGCCACCGGCGAACGTCACCCGGCCCGTGCCCACCTCGACGCTCGCACCGCACAGGTCCGGCCGCGCGTCATCCCGCAAGACGCCCGTCAGCACGCGCCGGATCCCCGCTACGAGGTCAGCTCGCGCCGCGTTGCCCACCATCGTCAGGTCAGACGGCACCATTGGGAACGCATCTCCCGGGTAGGTGTCCGCCGGTTCCCGGCGCCCACCCACCGCCACCTGCCAGCGACCCAGATCGTTCGGCGCGATCGTCACCACGCTGGCCTTGCCGCCGAGCACGCCCCTCAGGCCGCTCGAGAGGAGCCTCGTGAGCTCGTGGTGCGGAAACGCCACCCGACCGCTCGCGCTGCGCGCCGGCACACGGACGGACACGAACGTCTCACCGTCCGTTCCCGTCACCACGACCGTCTCACCCTCCCCCTCCAACAGCACAGCGCCGAGAATCGGCCGCGCCGGCCGCCGCGGGGTCACGAGCTTCACAGTCCCGAGTGCCGCGAGCAGCGCACCCGCCTCGCACTCGAACAGCGCACCTCCCAGGTCCTTCATCCCGATCACCACCTTCCGCTCACGTCATGCGGCACCACCACTCGACCTCTCGTCGCGTGTGTGTCGCTTGGCCTGCCATTGCGTTGCAGGCCGTGGCGTCCGGGTGCAAGCCCCTCGGCGCTTGCGCCGACCGCGAAGCGGCTTGGGGGCTTGCGCCCGGTCGCCGCGGCATGCTGAGCTGTGGCGGGCCAAGCGACACGCGCGCGACCGCAGCGCACCCCAGACGATGGGGGAGCGCGAGGGGGTCACCCCTCGCCCGGGTCGAGGGGGCTCGAAGCCCCCCTCGACCCGGCTCTCCGCAGCGGTCGGACCCCAGGCGACCCACCACCTCAGGACAGCTTGGCTGTCCGTCTAGTCTGGGATCTGGATCTGGGTGGACACCGCACAGCCGACATTCGTCCGCTGGTCCGTCCACTGCCGCACGTCCGAGTAGGCTCGCCAAGGCCTGACGCGCCGGGCCCTGCGAGCGCGCATCGCCCGCGGTGAGACCACACGCCATGCGCTCCGTCCCCCTCCAGTCGCTCGCCGCTCGTGCGCTTTGCGTGGGGGTCCTGCTCGCGGCGCTCGCGCTCCCGGCGGGCGCGCTCGGGGCGACGAGACCGCAGCCCGCCCGGCCGCCGGTGGAAGCGCTCGGCGCGCTCATCCCGCTGCGCGCCGAGCAGGGCTGCCTCGTCGCGCGCTCAGCGCCGAGACTCGGCTGTGCGCGCGTGCGCGCGCTGGGCGGCCCGGCTCCCTTCCTCGGCTCGCAGGCGCTTGCGATCAGCGACGACGGGCGACATCTCTACGTCGCGTCCTCGCGCAGCGACGCGATCGCGATCTTCAAGCGCGACGCGCGCAGCGGCGCGCTCACCCAAGCCGCCGGCGCGGCTGGCTGCGTCGCCGCCGGCGGGTCGGACGGCTGCGCGAGAGCACGCGCGCTCGACGGCCCCAACTCGCTCGCGATCAGCGCCGACGGGAGAAGCGTCTACGCGACGTCGCTGCTCAGCGACTCGGTCGCGGTCTTCCGCCGCAACCCGCGAACGGGCGCGCTCACGCAGGCGGCAGGCCCTGCCGGCTGCGTCGTCGGCAGAACGATCCCCGGCTGCGCGCTCGGACGCGCGCTCGACGGCCCAGACGTCGTCGTCGTGAGCCCGGACGGGAGCAGCGTCTACGTCGGCTCGTTCCTCGGCAACGCCGTCGTCAGCTTCGCCCGCGACGCCGCGACCGGCGCGCTCGTGCAGCCGGGCGGAGCGAGCGGCTGCGTCGCCGCCGCGCCGAGCGACGGCTGCGCGACGGCGCTCGCCCTGCTCGCCCCCGAAGGGCTGGCGATCAGCGGCGACGGCGCCACGGTCTACGTCGCCGCCGCAGCCGGCAACGCACTGCTGGTGCTTGCTCGCAACAGCTCGACCGGCGCGCTGACGCAGGCGACCGACGGCAGCGGCTGCATCGTCGCCAGCCCGCTCGCCGGCTGCACGACCGGCACGCAGCTCGCGGGCGCAAACGCCGTGGCCGTGAGCCCCGACGGCGACGACGTCTACGTCACCTCACTGCTGAGCAACAGCCTCACCTCGTTCACGCGCTCGTCCACGGGCGCGCTGACGCCGCAGGCCGGCACGTCGGCCTGCGCGATCTACGTGCTGGCGGTCGGCTGCTCGCTCGGCCGCGCGATGAGAGCGCCCGAGGGGCTGGCGGCCTCGCCCGACGGCGCGTCCGTGTACGTGACCGCGTTCGGCTCCGGCGCGCTCGACGTGTTCGACCGCGACGGCTCCGGCGCGCTCATGCAGAAGCCGCGCCGACCGGGCTGCGTCGTCGTGAGACCGACGCCGGACTGCACCCGCGGGCGCGCGCTGCTCGGCGCGAGCGCGGTTGTCGTGAGTCCCGACGGTCGCCACGTCTACGCCGCGGCGTTCAGGAGCAACGCGGTGACCGTCTTCAAGCGGATCACCAGATCGATGACACGTGGACAGGGGTGACATGAGCAGACGAAGCGACGTGGACGAGGGCGACCAGCGCGAGGG
>DATHEP010000586.1:0-6267 GCA_035318525.1 Conexibacter sp. | reverse complement strand
TCGCGTTCGACCTGCTGCTGCACCACCCCGCCGCGCTCGCGCGCCTGCGCGACGAGCTGGCGGGTGACGGCGGGGGCGGCCGGACCGACGCCTACCTCGACGCGGTCGTCACCGAGACGCTGCGGCTGCGGCCGGTCATCGACGCCAACCAGCGCAAGCTGACGCAGCCGCGCACGCTCGCCGGCTGGGAGCTGCCGGCCGGCGTCAACGTCTACCCGGCGATCGCCGTCGTGCATCGGCGCGAGGACCTCTACCCGCGGGCCGGCGCGTTCCGGCCCGAGCGCTTCCTCGACGGCAGAGCCGAGTCCTACGCATGGCTGCCGTTCGGCGGCGGCATCCGCCGCTGCATCGGCGCCGCGCTCGCGCAGGCGGAGATGGCGGAGGTGATCCGCGTCGTCGTCGAGCGCGTCGAGCTGCGGCCGCAGCGGGACCGGCCCGAGCCGGTCGTGATGCGCGGCGTGACGCTCGTCCCGCGGCACGGAATGCCCGTGGAGGTCGTGCGCGCGGCTTAGAACCTCGTAGCGGGGGCGCCTGCCGCGGCCAACGTCGGGCGTGCGCTTTGGCCGCCGCGCACGTGGTGGCGAGCGGCCGGGCAGGGCAGACTCCCACAGGTGGGAGCGCCGGCTGGACATCCCTTCTGGCACCCCTTCGCCGACATGGGCGCGGTGGCGGAGGCCCCCTTCGTGCTGCGGCAGGCGGAGGACGTGTGGGTGTGGGACGAGCAGCGGCGTAGATACCTCGACGCGACCGCCAGCCTGTGGTGCGCGAACGCCGGACATGGGCGGCCGGAGATCGCTGCGGCGGTCGCTCGGCAGCTGCGCGAGCTCGACACGTACAGCACGTTCGGCGACTTCGCGAACCGCCCCGCGCTCGAGCTCGCCGAGCGACTCGCCGCGCTCGCGCCGCTGCCCGGCTCGCGCGTCTTCCTCGGCTCGGGCGGCGGCGACGCGATCGACGCCGCCGCGAAGATCGCGCGGGCGCACTTCCAGCTCGTCGGCCAGCCGGAGCGCGTCCACCTGATCGCGCGCGAGCACGGCTACCACGGCACGCACGGCTACGGCACGAGCGTCAGCGGGATCGAGCCGAACCGCGCCGGCTGGGGGCCGCTCGTGCCGGGCACCTCGTGCGTGCCGTACGACAGCGTCGACGCGCTCGCCGCGGAGATCGAGCGCGTCGGGCCGGAGCGCGTCGCGGCCTTCGTGTGCGAGCCGGTGATCGCCGCCGGCGGCGTGCGGCTGCCGCCGGACGGCTACGTCGAAGGCGTCGCAGACGTGTGCGCCCGCTACGGCGTGATGCTCGTCGCCGACTGCGTCGTCAACGCGTTCGGCCGGCTCGGCACGTGGCTCGGGATCGACCGCTGGCCGGACGTGCATCCGGACATGGTCGTGCTCGCGAAGGGGATCACCGGCGGCACGCTGCCGCTCGGTGCGCTGATCGTGGCGCCGCACGTCGCGGCGCCGTGGTTCACGGGCGCCGCAGGCGCGCCCGTCCTGCGACACGGGCCCACGTACGCCGGCCATCCGACCTGCTGCGCGGCTGCGCTCGCAACGCTCGAGCTCTACGAGCGCGACGGGCTGATCGCGCGAGGCCGGGAGCTGGAGGGCGTGCTCGCCGGCGTGCTGCGACCGCTCGCGTCGCATCCGCTCGTGGCGGAGGTGCGAGCGGGGCTCGGGCTGATCGGCGCGGTCGAGCTGCGCGGCGACGCGCTCACGCGCGATCCCACGCTCCCGCAGCGGCTCGTGCTCGCCTGCCGCGAGCGCGGCCTGCTCGTGCGCGCGCTCGCGACCGGGGTCGCCGTCTCACCGCCGTTGACGATCGCCGAGCCGCAGCTCACGCAGATCGGCGCGGGGATCGCCGCGGGATTGGAAGCGCTTGAGCCCGCGCGTGCGCGTGCCTGACGAGCCGCGGTGCGCGATCTGCTGTCATTCGTGACGTGAGCGACGCGCACGACGACGGGCCGGCGATCTCGTACCACGCGCTGCGCCGCGGCACGCTCGTGCGCGCGAGCGACGGCAGCGAGGTCGGGCGCGTCCAGCGGGTGCTCGACAACACGCGCGAGCACATCTTCGACGGGATCGTGATCGAGACGCGCGCCGGCAGGCGCTTCGTCGACGCGCCCGAGGTCGCTCACATCGCCGAGCGTGTCGTGACGCTCACGATCGCGAGCGAGCAGGTCGACGCGCTGCCGGTCCCGCGCTCGCGCATGGGCGACCGGCTCGACCGGATGACGCTCGTGCGGCGGGCGAAGCGCCAGCTCCGCAACCGCTGAGCGCCGCCACCGGCCACGGTCCTGCCGTGAGGTCGGAGTACGACCCGAGGCAGGACGGCGACGGTGGCTGGTCACGCGCGTCCCGCGATGCGGTCGGCCGCGTGCGCGAGGCGGCTCGTGCGCGCGTCGCCCCGATGCGCCTCGCGGCGGTCGGCGGCGCGGTAGAGCGCGGCGATCGTCGTCGCGCCGATCCAGCGCAGCGGCTCCGGCTCCCAGCGGCGCGCGTCGTGGCCGACCCACGGCAGGCGCGTCAGCTCGCTGTCCTCGCCCAGCACGAGGTCGCGCAGCGTCCGCCCGGCGAGGTTGGCGGTCGCGACGCCGTGGCCGACGTACCCGCCCGCGCTCCCGAGGCCGGTCGCCGGATCGAAGCGGACCGCCGGCTGCCAGTCGCGCGCGACGCCGATCACGCCGCACCACGCATGGTCGATCGCAGCGTCCGCGGCCGGCGGGAAGAACGCGCGCAGGTGCGCTCCCAGCGACGCGATCGTGCGCCGCTCGGTGCGACCGGCGCGATCGGTGCGCGAGCCGTAGCGGTACGTGCCGCGGCCGCCGAGCGCGATGCGGCCGTCGGCGGTGCGCTGCGCGTAGACGAAGGCGTGCGCCGCGTCGCCGAGCAGCTCGGCGCCGCTCCAAGCGATCTCGTCCCACGTGGCGGCGGGCAGCGGCTCGGTGGCGATCATCGCCGAGGTCAGCGGAAGCAGCCGCCGCCGCTCGCCGGGCAGCCCGGCGGTGAAGCCCTCGAGGCAGCTCAGCACGACCGGTGCGCGGACGGTGCCGTAGTCGGTGACGGCGGCGGCCGCCGCACCGCGTCTCGGGAGTGCGGTGAGCGCGGCGGGCGATGAGCCGTCACCTGGCCGCAGCTCGCGCACGGCCGTCCGCTCGTGGATCGTCACGCCGAGTCGCTCGGCCGCCTCCGCGAGGCCGCGCGCGAGCTTCGCCGGCTGCACGCGCGCGCCGTGCGGGCTGAACGTCGCCCCGAGCGCGCCGGCCACGCGCACGCGCTCGCCGAGCGCGCTCGCGTCGAGCTCGACGAGGTCGTCGGGCCCGATCCCCCATGCGCGCTCGGCCTCGACATGCGTGCGCAGTCGCGCCACCTGAGCGACGGTGCGCGCGACGCGCAGCAGGCCGCCGCGTGCGACGTCGGCGTCGATTCCCTCGCGCTCGCAGACGGCGAGCACCTCAGCGACCGTCGCTTGCATTGCGCGCTCGAGCGCAAGCACGGCGTCGCGGCCATGCGCGCGGCCGAGCCGCTCGCGCGGCGCCGCGAACGTCGACGTCAGCCAGCCGCCGTTGCGCCCCGAGGCGCCGAAGCCGACGCGCTCGCGCTCGAGCACGACGACCTCCAGCTCGGGTCGTGCGCGCTTCAGCTCGTACGCCGTCCACAGGCCGGTGAAGCCCGCGCCGGCGATGCACACGTCGGCGTCGCGATCGCCGGTCAGGGGTGGCCGCTGCGAGGCGTTCGCCGGCAGGCTCGCCTGCCAGAAGGAGACCTCCCCGTTGCGCCGGGCGAGCGCGGACACGCGCTCACCGTAGCCGAGCGGCGCGCGTGCGACGAGCGGGTCGGCCGGATGCGGCCGGCCGCGCGCTCAGATCTCGCGGTCGAGCTTGCGCAGGCCGCCGGCGATTCTGCCGTCGAGCACGCGCGACATGACGAGCGCGAGCCCGGGCACGGCCGAGCCGAGCTGGATGCGGTAGTCGAGGTGCGCGCCGCCGTTCGCGCCGGCGGAGAACGCCATCACGCCCTCGTGGCCGCGCATCGGGCTGCCCTTCGTGATGCGGTAGACGATCCGCTCGTTCGGGACGACCTCCGTGACGGTCTCCTCGAACGGCATCAGCCCGAAGAAGCTCAGCCGCCGGCACGAGCCGACGCCGTTGCGCTCCGTCTCCCCGTCGCGCACCCGCTCGACGCGGATGCCGAACAGCGCCGACAGGTTCTCGTGCTCCGCGAGGTACGCGAAGACCCGTTCGACCGGCGCGCTGAAGTCGTGCGTGACGTGGACGTGGTGCAGGCGCATCGCGGCGCGGCACGTTACCCGCACGTGTGTCGCCCTGCGCTGGTTCACCGCGAGCGCACGCGGCCGGCCCCGGAACAGGGCAGGCGAGAGAGCACGACGCGCGTCCGCTAGGAACGTCGGCGTCACCCGCGCGAAGCGCACGCCTCCTGCGCGCCGTCATCCATCCCTGCCGGCGTCCCTGCCGCCTCCGCGCGACTCCGGCGCCGTCGGGGGCAGCACCAGAGCACTTCGGGCGAGCACTCTCCCGCCCGCTGTTCGCTCGACCCCGCGTGGGGCCGAACAGGACGCCGCCGTGAGCATCGGGGGGAGGCGGCGCCAGCTTTGTACGACTTACTCGGTTCGCGCCCGAGCCCGCGTGGTCCCCACGAGTCTCGACGCATGCTCGCCGAACCGACACCTCCATCGTCGGACAACGGAAAGACGTACGCCACGAACACCGAACGCTGGTGTTCGCTTGGAGCGACCGTAACACTCGTCATGAACGCCGTGAAGCCAGCTTCGCCAACGTGGCCAACGAGCCGTCGGCGGGCGTGCGATCAGCCTGCAAGCGTCATTGGGCGACATAGATGCTACGATCGTCGCATGGCGATCGAGGTCGCGTCGCGCGAGCTGCGCAACAACACCGCTGAGCTGCTCCGGCAGGTGGGCGCGGGGGAGCAGGTCGTGATCACCGTGCGCGGCAAGCCGGTTGCGTCGCTCGTCCCGTTCGAGCCGTCGCGTCGGCGTTGGCTGCCGCGCGCCGAGCTCGTCAGACGGCTCGCCGGCACGCAAGCCGATCCGGGCCTCCGCGACGACCTGTCCCGCCTCGCAGGCGACACGACCGACGACCTCGGTCCGCTCCATTGACGCCCGCTCGCGGGCTGCTCGACACGAGCGTCTTCATCGCAGGCGAATCGGGCCGGCGGCTCGATGCGTCCCTCCTGCCCGACGAGGCCGCGATCTCGCCGGTCACCGTCGCCGAGCTGCACGTCGGCGTCCTCGCCGCGAGGGACGTCGACACGCGGGCGCGGCGGCTCGCGACGCTCGATTCCGTCGCCGACATCGAGCGATTGCCGATCAACGACGCCGTCGCGGCCGCCTGGGCGCTGCTGCGCGTCCACCTAGCGGAGGCCGGCCGGCGCCTCAACGTCAACGACCTGTGGATCGCTGCGACCGCGCTCGCCCACGACCTGCCGGTCGTCACGCAGGACGACGACTTCGGGCCGGTCGACGGCGTCGCCGGGCTCGCGGTCGTGCGCGTTTAGCCCTAGAGGCCTGAGTCGAGTCGGTTCGGGTGGGGTGCGTTCCGTGCCGGCCGTGCCCGGTCTGTCGCGTACGCCGTTTGGCTGGGGAGAGGGTGGGTGGTGTCTGGGTCGTTTGTGGCTCGTTCGACGCATTCCGCGGTTCGGTTTGCGCAGTCCCTCTCACCCGTTCTCGCTCTGGATTTACGTGTGTGAAGAAGACCCCCGTATAGGGGCACAACTTCACACACGTAAATCCGGACCGTCACGACGTTGGCCATCCCGGCCAACCGGACCCGGTCCCAACCCGCCAGCCCGCACCGAACCGAGCACCACGCGACCGACCCCACCACCACCCCGGCGCGGAATCAACCACCTAGTGTCGTGAGTCCTTAGTTCGGTGGCAGTTTCTCGGCGCCTCGCCGCCCGTGAGGGCAGCCGCCGATTTGCCTGTGCCACCGGCACAGGCTGCATCGTCGGCCGACCTCACGAACGACGATCCACTCGAGAACCTGCTCACGAACTTCCGACTCACGACACTAGCCCGCCAGCGTCAGCCGCAGCGGCAGCCTGCGCAGGCCGTAGACGCCCTGGACGCCCTCGTACTCCGGCTCCCCGTCGAGCGCGATCGACGCGACGTGCTCGGCGAGGAAGCGCAGGCCCTCCTGCAGCTCGGCTCTCGCGAGGTTCGCGCCGAGGCAGTAGTGGATGCCGGCGCCGAACGTGAGCGGTCTGCCCGCGTCGCGCTGCGCCGTGAGATCGA
>DATHEP010000585.1:0-2171 GCA_035318525.1 Conexibacter sp. | reverse complement strand
TCCCGTACGTGATCTCGAGCCGCACGCAGATCCAGCCCGCGACGAACTACCGCCTCTGCAACAACGGCGGCTCGCAGACGCTGTGCCAGTCGCCGGTCGCGGCCTCCGCCGGGAACGGCGGCGGGACCGCGAACGCGGGCGACGACAACGGCGGCGCGCAGGAGTAGGCGGTTTCGCGCTCCGGCGACCGCGAGCGGTCGCCTGCGCGCGACGTCACCGGGAGGCCGCGGCGATCAGCGCCGCGGCCTCCGCCTCCGTCCCGGAAGCGATCGTCTCGACGTCGTGGACGATCGCCGGGTCGGCGCAGAGACCGAAGCAGAGCGTGCCGGCGAGCGACACGACCGCCACGCGCAGCGCGTGCCGCTCGCCGATCTCGGCGAGCGAGTGCATCGCCAGCACGGGCGCGCCGAGCACCGCGACCGGCTCGCGGGGACCGGGAACGTTCGAGACGTTGAGCGCGAACGCGCGCGGACCGGCCTCGACCCGCTCGACGAAGCGCTCGAGCCGCGGCGAGACGCGCGCCAGCTCGCGCAGCAGCGCGTCGAGCGTCTCCGCGTCGTGGTCCTCCTTGCGCACCTGCGTGGCGGCGTGCACGTCACGCAGTCGCGCGGCTGGGTCCTCCTCGCCCAGCGGCACCGTGACGGCGAAGAACGAGTCGCGGTTGCCGGCGTCGTCGCCCGCGTGGTGGAGGCTCACCGGCACCTTCACGCGCACGCGGCCGAGACGGCCGTGGTGCTGCTCGAGCCACCGCCGCAACCCGCCCCCGACGACCGTCAGCACCGCGTCGTTGAGCGTCGCTCCGGCGAGCGCCTTCGCGGCGTCGTGCAGCGGGGCGAGCGGCACGGTCGCGAACGCGACCTCCCGCGTCGTGCCGACGCGCCCGTCGAACGGCGAGTGCGGGCCGGCATGCGGCAGCTCGCGCGCAAGGAAGCGCGCGAGGTGCGCGCGGCGGCGGGCGTCGTCGGCGGCATGGACAACCTGGGCGTGGCGGGGCGCGGCGGTGGGCGGGGGGCCGGAGCCGGGCGGGCCTGCAACCGGCGTGGAGCCGGGCGCGGCCGCGACTGGCGCGGAGCCGGTGGCGGCCGCGTCGCCAGCCGGGTCGGCGGCGTCCCACAGCAGGGCCTTCGCGTAGCGCATCGCGGCCGTCCCGTCGGCGAGCGCGTGGTGGATGCGCCACACGAGCGCGGCGCCGCCGTCGGCCAGCGGCAGCGCGTCGATCCGCCACAGGGGCCGTGCGCGGTCGAGCCGCTGCGCGAACAGGCGCGCGACTGCGCCGCGCAGGCCGGCCGCGTCGAGCGGCGCGCCGGCTCGGTCCGCCACGACGTGATGCGCCGCGTCGAACGCGTCGTCCGCGACCCACGCCGGCGCGTCGGGCGTGCCGCCGAGGCGCCGCGTCAGCAGCGGCGTGTGGGCGAGTCGCTCGCTGATCGAGGCGCGCAGCGCGTCGACGTCGGGCGCCTGCGCGCCGAGCACGACGACCTTGCACGTGTGCCCGACGATCGTCGCGCTCTCGAGCTCGAGGATCGCGCGGTCCTCGTGGGCGAGCGGGATCGACGGAGGAGCCGCACCCATCGTGGCATCTTCCCACTCGTCCGGACGGCTTTTCCCCGCTCGCGGGGGGTCGGGCACGTGGAATGATTCACCTTCCAGAAACCGGACCGAAGATGGCGCGCAGGTACGCGAGTGCCCACGCGCCAGGAAGGCGGACGATTCCCCTGTCGAGTCATGACGGCGAGCGCGGCGCGAAGTCGCCGGAGCACCGCCAGCTCGGCGCCGCCGTCGCCGAGCTGCGCGAGCTGCACGGGCTGACGCGGGCCGACGTCGCCGAGCGAGCCGGCCTGCGCCGCAGCCACCTCGCGGCGATCGAACGCGGCGAGGTCGACCCCACCTTCGTCACGCTCGTGCGCATCGTGCGAACGATCCCGGCCCCACTCGCCGAGCTGTTCGAGTTGTTCGAGCGACGGCGCGACGCTGAGCGCTGAGCGCTGGCGTTGCTGCTCATGCCTGGGCGTTGCGGCGTTCCGTTCATGCGTGGTCGCCCGTGCGGCGGGTGCGATGTCGGGCATCGAGGGGGCGGGGAGCGGTAGGGGTTCCACCGTCGCCGGTCTCGCGGTGTTCGGTTGCAAGGGACGGGTCGTCACAGGCCACGTCGGGGCGCCCGGAGCGATGAC
>DATHEP010000584.1:0-4763 GCA_035318525.1 Conexibacter sp. | reverse complement strand
GCGCAGCGCCGGTGGTCGAAGGCACGCTGCACAAGCCGACGACCAGGCCGGTTGCCGACAAGAAAAGCGCGAAGAAACCCGCGAAGCAGGTGGTCTGGCGCGACGAGTCCGCCAAGCGTCGCACGATCAAGACGCGCGGCGATTCCGGCGGCCAGTCGGGCTGGCGCGCGCGCAAAGGCGGCGCACGTCACGGCGCCTCGCACGAGGACGGCGACCAGGCCCACGGCTTCGCCGCGCCGACCGAGCCGATCACGCGCGAGATCGCCGTTCCGGAAACGATCACCGTCGCCGATCTCGCTCACAAGATGAGCGTGAAAGCCGCCGAAGTCATCAAGGCCATGATGAAGCTCGGCAGCATGGTCACGATCAACCAGGTCATCGACCAGGACACCGCGATGATCCTGGTCGAAGAGATGGGCCACACCGCAGTGCGCGCCAAGGCCGACGATCCGGACGCGTATCTCACTGAAGAGACGACCGTCGCACACGGCGAGCTCAAACTCGAGCCTCGCGCGCCGGTCGTGACCGTGATGGGCCACGTCGATCACGGCAAGACTTCGCTGCTCGACTACATTCGTACCACCAAGGTCGCGAGCGGCGAGGCCGGCGGAATTACGCAGCACATCGGCGCTTATCACGTCCAAACCCCGCGCGGGATGATCACGTTCCTCGATACCCCGGGCCACGAAGCGTTCACCGCGATGCGTGCCCGCGGCGCGAAGGTCACGGACATCGCCGTGATCGTCGTCGCCGCCGACGACGGCGTGAAGCCGCAGACGCAGGAGGCGGTCGACCACGCGAAGGCCGCCGAGGTGCCGATCCTCGTGGCGGTCAACAAGATCGACAAGGAGGGCGCGCAGCCCGACCGCGTCCGCACGGAGATGACGCAGCTCGGCCTGCAGCCGGTCGAGTGGGGCGGCGAGGTCGAGTTCGTCGACGTCTCGGCGAAGACGAAGCAGGGCCTCGAGAACCTGCTCGACACGATCCTGGTCATGTCAGAGGTCGAGGAGCTGCGCGCGAACAAGGACGCTGAAGCCTCCGGCGCGATCGTCGAGTCGAAGCTGGACCCGGGCCGCGGCGCCGTCGTGACCGTGCTCATCCAACGCGGCACGCTGCGCGTCGGCGACGCGCTCTTCGCCGGCCCCCACTGGGGCCGCGTCCGCGCGATGAACGACTTCCTCGGCAACCGCGTCAAGCAGGCGGTGCCGGGCGAGCCCGTCGAGATCCTCGGCTTCGACAGTGTCCCCGAGGCGGGCGAGTTCGTGCGCGTCGTCGAGAACGACCGCAAGGCGCGCCAGCTCGCCGGCGAGCGGGCAAACCGCCTCAAGACGGAGGCGCTCGCGCGCCGCTCCGGCAAGCGCGTCTCGCTCGAGGACATCTTCAAGAGCGAGCTGCAGGACCTCAACCTCGTGCTGAAGGCGGACGTCGCCGGCTCGCTGGAGGCGATCGAGGACGAGATCGCGAAGCTGCCGCAGTCGGAGATCTCCGTCAACGTGATCCATCGCGGGGTCGGCGGCGTCAACGAGTCCGACGTGATGCTGGCGGCCGCGTCCGACGCGGTCGTGCTTGCCTTCAACGTGCGCCCCGTCGGCGACGCGCGGCAGGTGGCCTATCGCGAGGGAGTGGAGATCCGCTCCTACGCCGTCATCTACCGCGCGATCGAGGAGCTGCGCGCGGCGATGGAGGGCATGCTCGAGCCGGAGGAGGTCGAGGACCAGACGGCGACCGTCGAGGTGCGCCAGATCTTCCGCGCCTCGAAGATCGGCGTGATCGCCGGCTCCTACGTGACCGACGGCAGAGTCACGCGCGGCGCGAGAGTGCGCCTCGTGCGCGACGGCACGGTCGTCTACGACGGCGAGATCCAGAGCCTGCGGCGCTTCAACGAGGACGCGAGAGAGGTCGCCTCCGGCTTCGAGTGCGGCATCGTGCTGCGCGACTTCGCCGACGTGAAGGAGGGGGACGTGCTCGAGGCCTACAGCACGCGAAAGGTCGAGCGCGAGCTCGCCTGACGACGGCATGTCCGTGACGGGCGGCTTCGTCGCCGTGCTCGTGATCGACGTGCACTTCCCCGACGCGGGAAGCCTGAAGGGCAAGCGCAAGGAGCTTTCCTCGTTGAAGGCACAACTTCGCCAGCGTCTCGGCGCGGCGGTGGCCGAGACGGGGCATCAGGATCTGTGGCAGCGCAGCACGCTCACGGCGGTGCTCGTCAGCGAGACGCTCCCGGTCCTCACGACCGCCGTCGAGCGGGTCGAACGGTGGCTGGAGGAGCGGCTGCCGCAGGGCGTCGGCATCGAGCGGCTCGTCGTCTCCGTGGAGGATCTGCGGGGATGACCGGCGCGACAACCAGGACCGGGGCTGAGTAATGAGCGAGTGGCGGGGCGCCCAGCCGACGTGGAGACTAGGATGAGCGGAAGTCGCATGCGTCGCGTCGACGAGGCGGTTCGGGCCGTGCTCAGCGACGTCATCACCCAAGAGCTCAAGGATCCGCGCGTCGGGTTCGTCACCGTGACCGGAGTCAAGACCAGCCCAGACCTGCGCCACGCCCGCGTCTTCGTGAGCGTGCTCGGGGACGACGAGGCGCGCGAGGCGAGCCTGGTCGGCCTGCGCTCGGCGCACGGCTTCCTGCAGGGCCGCATCGCGAGCGACCTGCGCCTCAAGCACACGCCGACGCTCGACTTCGTCTACGACGAGACCATCGAGCGGGCGCTGCGCGTCGACGCGCTGCTGGACGAGCGGTCCGACGCTGCCGGCGACGATGGAGCGGCGTCAGCATGACGGTGACCGAGCGCGGCAAGCGCGCGACGCGCGGCGAGGCGCTCGCCGAGATCCAGGGCGCCGAGCGCTTCCTGCTCGTGACGCACGAGCACCCGGACGGCGACGCCCTCGGCTCCCTGCTGGGGATGCACCAGGTTCTGCAGGCGCTCGGCAAGGACTCGGTCATGTTCATGGCCGCCGATGAGTTCCCGCTGCCGTACGAGTACCGCTTCTTCGCGTTCGACGGGCTCGTCAGCGTGCCCCCGGCGGACATCGCGCAGCGCACGGTCGTCTTCCTCGACTGCGGCAACATCGACCGCAACCCCGCCGATGCGCTGCAGCTCGAGGGCGCGCACATCCTCAACCTCGACCACCACCACGACAACACGCACTTCGGGACCGTCAACCACGTCGTGCCAGAGGCCTCGTGCACGGCGGAGATCGTGTGGGACCTGATGCACGGGCTCGGAGTCGCGCCGACGCTCCCGATGGCGGAGGCGCTCTACGTCGGGCTCGTCACCGACACCGGCAAGTTCATGTACGAGAACACCGGCACGAGCGCGCACGTGATGGCGGCTGAGCTGATCGAGGCCGGCGTCGACGTGCACGACGTCTACCACCGCATCTACGAGGGCGTCCCCTACGCGAAGGTCGCGCTGCTGGGGCGGGCGCTCACGCAGGTCGAGCGGCACGACGAGGGACGCCTCACGATGACCCGCCTGACAGCGGAGGACTTCGCGGCGGCGGGGGCCGAGGAGAACTACTCGGAGGGCGTTGTAGACCATCTGCGCGCGATCGAGGGGACGGCGGTTGCCGCGCTCGTACGCGACCGGCTCGGAGCGAACCAGCCACCCGGCACGCGCAAGGTCTCACTGCGCGCGAGCAACGACCGCGTCGACGTCTCTGCGATCGCCCGCGAGCAGGGCGGCGGCGGGCACCGGCAGGCCGCCGGCTTCTCGACGACGCTGCCGGACGACGAGCTCGTCGCGTTCCTGCGGCGCGAAGTGGCCGCACAGCTCTAGGTCGGTCGCGCCGTGGATGGCGTGATCCTCTTCGACAAGCCGGCGGGCGTCACGTCGCATGACGTCGTCGCCCAGGTGCGCAGGCGGCTGGGACGGGCGACGAAGGTCGGGCATGCGGGCACGCTCGACCCGTTCGCGACCGGCCTGCTGCTCGTGCTCGTGGGCCGTGCGACGCGCGCGCAGCGCTTCCTGATGGCGCTGCCGAAGGCCTACGAGGCGGTCGCGCGCTTCGGCGCGACCTCCGACACCGGCGACTCCGATGGGCGGATCGAGGAGACGGGGCGCGTGCCGGAGGGCGAGCTGCTCCTGCCGACCGGCGTCGTGCGCCAGCGGCCGCCCGCCTACTCGGCGGTGAGAGTGGACGGCGTGCGCGCCTACCGTCGAGCGCGGCGTGGGGAGGAGGTCGAGCTTCCGGAGCGCGAGGTCACCGTGTACGCGTTCGAGCAGGTCGCGCACGACGGCCCGCGCCGCACGTTCGCGATCCGTTGCTCGTCCGGCACGTACGTGCGCTCGCTGGTCGCCGATCTCGGCGACGCCTACTGCGAGCAGCTGCGCCGCACCGCGATCGGCGCGTTCGACGTCGCAGACGCCGACCCCGAGCGGATCGTCCCGCTCGTCGAGGCGCTCGCGTTCCTGCCGGAGGTACGGCTGGCCGGCGAGGATGCGCGGCGGGCGGGGCACGGCGTCGCCGTCCCCGATCCGGCCGGCGCGGCCGCGTCCGGGGAGGGACCGGTGCGCCTGACCGACGCCGACGGCCTGATCGCGATCGCCGAGCCTCGCACGGGCGAGGACGGAGGCCGCCTGCTGAAGCCGGTCGTCGGGCTGCGCGGCTGAGTCGCCGCCCGCCGCGCACGCGACAGCTAGGCTTCCGCGCGATGCAGATCACGCTCCTGCCCGACGTCGCGCAGCGGCCGCGGCGGGTCGCGGTCGGCGAGTTCGACGGCGTCCACCTTGGCCATCGCGCCGTCATCGCGGGCAGCGACACGG
>DATHEP010000583.1:0-4861 GCA_035318525.1 Conexibacter sp. | reverse complement strand
CGTCTCGTCGAGCATGATCATCGCGCCCGTGCCGAACATCGAGCCCGCGGCCTTGATCGAGTCGTGATCCATCACCGCGTCGATCGCCGACGCCGGCAAGAGGCCGGTCGACGAGCCGCCGGGGAACCACGCCTTGATCGTGCGGCCCTCGGGCGGGCCGCCGGCGAGGTCGTTGATGAGCACGCGTGATGGCGTGCCGAGCGGGACCTCGTAGTTGCCCGGCCGCTGGACGTTGCCGGAGATCGACACGAGCTTCGTGCCGGTCGAGGTCTCGGTGCCGAGCTTCGCGTACTCCTGACCGCCCATGCGGATGATCGTGGGCACCGTCGCGAGCGTCTCGACGTTGTTGATCAGCGTCGGGCCCTGGTACAGGCCCTGGTTGGCCGGGAACGGCGGCTTCAGACGCGGGTTGCCGCGCTTGCCCTCCAACGAGTCGAGCAGGCCCGTCTCCTCGCCGCAGATGTAGGCGCCGGCGCCGCGGTGCAGCACGAGCGTGAGCGAGTGGTCGGAGCCGAGGATGCGCTCGCCGAGGTAGCCGGCCGCCTCGGCCTCCGCGATCGCCTTGTCGAGGATCTCCGCCTGCTGCTCGTACTCGCCGCGGATGTAGATGAAGGAGCGGTTCGCGTCCGCCGCGTAGGCGGCGATGATCATCCCCTCCACGAGCATGTGCGGGGACTTCTGCATCAGCTCGCGGTCCTTGAACGTCCCGGGCTCGGACTCGTCCGCGTTGCACACGAGGTACTTGTCCATCGTGCCCTTCGGCAGGAACGAGGCCTTCTTGCCCATCGCGAATCCGGCGCCCCCGCGGCCGCGCAGGCCGGAGTCGAGCAGCTCCTGCAGGACCGCCTCGCGCGGCATTCTCAGCGCGCGCTCCAGCGACTCGTAGCCGCCACGGCGCTTGTAGACGTCGATCGTGGCGAGGCCCGGCTCGTCGATGCGGTCGAACAGCAGCTTGTCGCTCATGCGTCCTCGTCTCCGAACAGCCTCGACGTGCCGTCGTCCGGCGCCGGCTGCGCCTCGTCGCCGTTGCTGTGGTCCGCGTCCGGCGCCTTCGCGGCGGAGGCGTTCTGCTCCGCCTCGGCGGAGGCGGGCGGAGCCGCGGAGACGGCCGCACCACCCTCGTCGGCCGTCGTGCCGGCCGCGGCAGCACCGCCGGCCGCACCCGGGTCAGCGCACGCGCGCCGCACGAGCTGCTTGTCGATCAGCACCTCGCCGCCGGCCTTCACGTCGGCCACGAGCCGCTCCGCGTCGGCCAGCTCCAGCGGGCCGACGTAGACGCCGTCGACCGACGCCATCGGCGCGATGTCGCAGGCGCCGAGGCACTCGAACGGCCGCACGTTGAAGTCGGCGTCGTCGCCGGCCGCCGCGCGCACCGCGTCGAGCAGCTTGTCGGCCCCGCGCAGCGAGCACGAGATGTTCGTGCAGACGTAGACCGCGTGTCTGCCAACCGGGCCGTTCGTCTCCAGCATGTCGTAGAAGCTCGCGACCGCAGTGAGATAGCCCGGGGTCAACCGCATCACGCACGCGACCTGCTCGATCGCGTCCGGCGAGCACCAGCCGTGCACCGCCTGCGCGGCGTGCAGCGCCGGGATCGCGGCGGAGCGGAAGTCCGGGTACTTCGCCATCGCCGCCTCGATCTCCGCGCGCAGCTCCGCCGGCACCGGCGTCGTCGCCGGATCCGGAATCGGCGCCGGGTCCTTGCTCAGATCGACCGCGTCGTCCCAGCCGGGGATGCGCGAGCCGTGGCCGTAACGCGCGACGGCCTGTGCGAGCTGCGGATCGCCGCTGCCCGAGAGCGCCCCGCTGCCGCTCAGCGCCGTCACCGGTCCACCCCGCCCAGCACCGGGTCCAACATCGCCAGCGTCGCGACGAGGTCGGCGATGTACGAGTTGCGCGTGGCCGGCGCGGTCGCCTGCAGGTTCACGAACGAGGGGTCGCGCATGTGCACGCGCGCGGGTCTCGACGAGCCGTCCGAGCGCACGAAGCAGCCGAGCTCGCCGCGCGGCGACTCGATCGGGTGGTAGACCTCGCCGGGCGGCACGCGGAAGCCCTCGGTCACGAGCTTGAAGTGGTGGATCAGCGCCTCCATCGAGGTCGCGAGCTCGTGGCGCGGCGGCAGCGCGACCTTGCGGTCCTCGGTGATGAACGGCCCCTCGGGCAGGCCGTCCAACGCCTGGTCGATGATGTCGCAGGACTCGTAGAGCTCGGCGTGGCGGACGCGGTAGCGGTCGTAGTTGTCGCCGATCGTGCCGACCGGGATCTTGAAGTCGAAGTGGTCGTACGAGCAGTACGGCGCGGCCTTGCGCAGGTCCCACGGGTTGCCGGCGGCGCGCAGCAGCGGCCCGGTCACGCCGAGCCCGAGCAGCGTGGCCTCGTCGACGACGCCGGTGTGGCGCAGGCGCTGCAGCACGATCTCGTTCTTGTCGAGCAGCGCCGCGTACTGGTCGGCGCGCGTGCGCATCACTCTCGTGAATCTGCGCACTCGCTCGACCCAGCCGCGCGGGATGTCCTCGATCACGCCGCCGACCTGGAAGTAGCGCGTGTGCATGCGCTGGCCGGAGGACATCTCGAACAGGTCGAGCACCGACTCGCGCTCGCGGAAGCAGTACCACCAGACGGAGATCGCGCCGAGGTCGATGCAGCTCGTCCCGAGCCACACGAGGTGGGACATGATGCGGTTCAGCTCCATGTGGATCACGCGCAGGTACTGCGCGCGCGGCGGGATGTCGATCTCCAGCAGCTTCTCGACGGCGCCGCAGAAGGCGTACGCGTTGAAGTAGTAGGAGAGATAGTCCATCCGCTCGACGACGGGGATCACCTTCCAGTAGGCCTTCGCCTCGGCGGTCTTCTCGATGCCGGTGTGGACGTAGCCGATGATCGGCTTGACGTCGCGGACCGTCTCGCCCTCGAGCGTGAGGATCAGGCGCAGCACCCCGTGCGTCGACGGGTGGTGCGGCCCCATGTTGATCGTCATCAGCTCCTGGTCGAGATCCCCCTCGTCGGTCGCAGGCGCGCTCGACAGCGTGACCGACTCCTCCTGCTTGCGGTAGTCGGAGAGGCCCGTGGGCGTCGGGGTGCTCACTGCGTCCACCCCGGCAGCTTGTCCTCGTTGTAGGTGAAGATGATCGGCTCACCGCCGGTCGGGAAGTCGCGCCGCTGCGGATGGCCCTCGTAGTCCTCGGGCATCAGGATGCGGCGCATGTCGGGGTGGCCGTCGAAGACGACGCCGAGCATGTCGAAGACCTCGCGCTCGGGGTGGTTCGCCCCCGGCCAGATGCCGCACAGCGACGGGACGTGCGGGTCCTCGGTCGAGACGCGCGTGGCGAGGCAGATGCGGTCGACGTTCGGCATGTCGAGCAGTTGGTAGTGGACGCCGAGGCGCGGCTCGTCGGGGTAGTAGTCGAGCCCGTGACAGCTCGCCATGAAGCTGTAGCCGCGCGCGTGGAGCGCCTGCGCGACGTCGAGCAGCTTCGCCGCCGGGACCTCCAGCGTCGCCTCCTCGCGGAAGTACGTCGTGGTGAGGACCGCGTCGGGATCTGTCGCACGCAGGTCCTGAGCGATCAGCTCGAGACCGGTCGCGTCAGGCACGTTGCGTCTCTCCGCTCTGGAAGACGTTGATCGCGTTGGTGCCCGGCAGGTCGGCCGCGCCGAGCACCTCCTCGGTGCCCTCCGCGCCGTAGCGCTCGCGCCAGCCGGCCGGTGGGTCGCCCTGGATCTTCGAGCGCAGGCGCAGGATGCCGTGCATCAGCGCCTCGGGCCGCGGCGGGCAGCCCGGCACGTGCACGTCGATCGGCATGAACTTGTCAGCCGGGACGATCGCGTAGTTGTTGAAGACGCCCATCGAGGAGCAGCAGGCGCCCATCGCGATCGCCCATCGCGGCTCCAGCATCTGGTCGTAGATGCGCCGCACGACCGGCGCCATCTTGATCGAGACGCGGCCGGAGAGGATCAGCAGGTCGGCCTGGCGCGGCGAGGCGCGGAAGGCCTCGAAGCCGAAGCGCGCGATGTCGAGGCGGGCGCCCGGCAGCGACATCATCTCTATCGCGCAGCAGGCGAGCCCGAAGGTCGCGGGGAAGAGCGAGTTGCCGCGCGCCCACGCGACCGCCTTGTCGAGCGTGGTGGTGAGGACGCGCTCCTCGACGTACTGCTGCAGCTCCTCGTCGGGGATGTCGCCGCGCAGCATGTCTCGCGCGCGCAATTGACGGATGCGGAAGTCCTCGGCCGGGCGGGCGGGGCCGAGTCTGCTGCGCGTCACTTCCATTCGAGCGCACCCCGGCGCCAGACGTACGCGAAGGCGATCATCAGCAGCGTGATGAAGACGGCCGTCTCGACCAGCGCGAAGGTCCCGAACGCGCGCAGCTGCACGGCGATCGGGTAGAGGAAGATCACCTCGATGTCGAACAGGATGAACAGCATCGCGATCAGGTAGAAGCTGATCCCGAAGCGGAAGTTCCTCGTGACCTCGGAGGGAAGGCCGCACTCGTACGGCGTCATCTGCGACTGACGGGACGCCGCCGCACGCCGCGGACCGAGCAGTCGCGGCGCCAGCCCGAAGGCGGCGGCGACGATCAGTCCGATGACGAGGAAGACGATTGCGGGGCCGTAGCTGGTCAGCACTGCGTGCGGTTTATACCACCGGACGCGGGCACTTTGTAACAACGTGTTACTTAGTGCGGAAACGCTCGATGTCATCGTGCGAAACGGTGCAAACCGGAGCGAGTTCACGCGCCTCTGCCAACGCGTTGGCAGAGGCTCCGCCGGGGTTCTTCACTAGGTTGCGTCGCGATGGTCACCGTCCACCTCGTCGTCGGCGTCTCGCTGCTCGCCGTCAACCTGCTCGCCGGCCTGTTCGGCGCGTGGT
>DATHEP010000582.1:0-2048 GCA_035318525.1 Conexibacter sp. | reverse complement strand
TCATGAAGCTGCTCGCAATCTCCAGCATCCTGGCGCCCACGGACCTCAGCGAGTCGAGCATTCCGGCCCTGCGCTACGCGCGGCTGTTCGCCGACCGCTTCTCGGCAAGGTTGACCGTGATGTACACGGATCCGATCGTCTATCCGGTCGAATACATCGGCGTCGCCGACGCATTCTCGTTCACGGCCACGCCGGAGCAGCAGGCCGCGCTGCGCGGGGCGGTCGAGCGGCACGCCGGGCCCGTCATCGGCGACCCGTACGACATCGAGGTGACGGTGGGGCAGCCGGTCCCGGCGATCCTCTCGACCGCCCGGGAGCGCAACGCAGATCTGATCGTCATGGGAACGCACCTGCGGCACGGCTGGCGTCGGGCGCTCCTCGGATCGGTGAGCGACAGCGTGCTGCACAGCAGCTCGTGCCCGGTGCTCACCGTCGCCTCGGGAGATCTCTACGTCGGCAAGCCGCCGTACGCGATCACGAGCATCATGTGCCCGGTGAATTTCAGCGACGCCGCGCGTGACGCGGTGCGCGTGGCGGCGCGGCTCGCGGAGGCGTTCGGCGCGCACCTCACGCTCGTCCACGTGCTCGAATCCAACGAGCCCACGAACGCCTCGGCAGATGAGGAGAAGGTCCGTCTCTGGGTGGCGCCGGAGCTTCAGGACGTGTGCTCGTTTCGCGAGCTGGTGGTCCGCGGCGGCCCGGCCGAACGCGTGCTCGACTGCGCCGACGATGTCGGCGCCGACCTGCTCGTCGTGGGCGCACAGCACAAGTTGTTTCGCGACGTCACGGTGGTGGGAAGCACGACGGAGCGCCTGATGCGCTTCGCGTCATGTCCCGTCCTCGTCGTCCCGCGGCCGGCTGCACGGCGGCGCGACAAGCACGCAGCGGAGTTCGGTCACCCGGCCGCGCCGAGCGTGAACGACACCAGCAGGAGGACGAGGACGACCGACGTGATCACGACGTACAGGCGATCTCCCTCGAGAGCGAAGGCGATGACCGAGAACGCCACCCGCGCGACCGGAGTGGCAATGAGCGTGAGCAGGCCGAGCATGACGAGCGCCTGACCATGCCCCTCGCGGATCTGGGCCGCCACGTCCAGGACGCGGTGCGGATACTCCGCGCGAGCGTCGGTGAGATCGCCAAGCGCCGTTTTCGAGCTGATGTAATGAGGATGATTCACGAACGTCAGGATCAGGCCGGCGATCACGACGGTCATGCTGGCGATGACACCCGCGCGGAGAAGTACCGAGATGCCGGTGTCGACCCACTGCGGCTCATGCTCGGGCGCCTCGTTCATCCCCGCACTCCCTTCACCAGCATCTGCAGCGAGACCAGCACGAGCACGACCACGAACGTCATGCGGAGCGCGCGGCTGCTGACGCGCGACAGCAGCCGCGAGCCCGTGAACGCCCCCATCAGGACGCCGACCGCCACAGGCGCTGCCACGAACGGGTCGATCTGCCCTCTCGAGAAATAGAGTCCCGCGCTCGCCGCCGCCGTCACGCCGATCATGAAGTTGCTCGTCGCGGTCGACACCTTGATCGGCAGCTCCATGGCCAGATCCATCGCGGGAACTTTCAGCGCGCCGGAGCCGATGCCCAGCAGACCGCTCACGATTCCGGCGAAATACATCAACGTCAGACCCAGTATCGGCCGTGTCGGCTCATAGACGACCTCCAAGCCACGAGCGTCGTCGAAGTAGGAGCTGTGAAGGCGAAGCCTGTGCGCGAGACGCGTCTCGCCGTGATGCGGCGGCACGATTCTTCGCCGCGGCCGGAACATCGCCAAAGCGGAGGAGCCGAGGATGGCGCCGAAGAGGACGAAGAGCCAGCGCGGGTGGAGGAGTCCGGCGACCCACGCGCCCGTGATCGCGCCAGCGGTCGTCCCCAGCTCGAGAAACATGGCCACGCGCAGGTTTGCGAGGCGGTCGCGGACATACGCCGCCGCTGCTCCGCTCGACGTGGCGATCACCGAGATGATGGACGCGCCGATCGCCAGCCGGATGTCGATCCCGAGCAGCAGAGTGAGTGCCGGGACCACGATCATTC
>DATHEP010000581.1:0-2366 GCA_035318525.1 Conexibacter sp. | reverse complement strand
CCTCCCGCTCAGCGCCGAGGCGCAGGCGGAGGCCCGCGTGCTGATGCTGTCGTCGAACAACATCCTGTCCCCCGCGCACGGGGCGCCGCTGGCGACGCCGTCGCAGGACATGATCCTCGGCTCCTACTACCTGACCTACGGTAAGGAAGAGGACGAGCTGCAGGCGATGGACCGCTCGAAGATCAAGCCGCACGTGTACCGCACCGCGCAGGAGGCCGAGCTGTCCGTCGAGCACGGGCACGCGAAGCTGCACGACCTGGCCGAGTACCGGCAGTACGGCCAGGGCGCGGGGCACATCCTCACCACCGTCGGGCGCATCATCTTCAACGAGAAGATCGAGCGCGCGCTCGAGGAGGCGATGGGCGACGAGTTCGACAAGAACGAGTACCGCTTCATCAACCTCTCGCTGAAGAAGCGCGACACCACGCAGTTCGTCGACGAGCTCGTCCAGCAGTTCGGGGCGTCGGCGATCGCGCAGGTCCTCGACGCGTTCAAGGACCTCGGCTTCCGCTACGCGACGCAGGCCGGCGTGACCATCTCCAAGAACGACGTGGTGGTCCCGCCCTCCAAGCCCCAGATCCTCGCCAAGTACGAGAAGCTGGTGCAGGAGCTCCAGGACCAGTACGACGAGGGCCTGATCACGCAGGAGGAGCGCCACCTGGCGGTCACCGACCAGTGGAACCTGGCCACGGACGAGGTCGCCGAGGCGATGGTCGCCAACCTCGACGAGCTCAACCCGATCTACATGATGGCCAACTCCGGGGCCCGCGGGTCCTTCAAGCAGATCCGCCAGCTGGCGGGCATGCGAGGCCTCATGGCGAACCCGAAGGGCGAGATCATCGAGCGCCCCGTGAAGGCGAACTTCATGGAAGGCCTCGACGTGCTCGAGTACTTCACCTCGACGCACGGCGCCCGCAAGGGCCTGGCCGACACCGCGCTGCGCACCGCCGACTCGGGCTACCTCACCCGGCGCCTGGTCGACGTCGCGCAGGACGTGATCATCCGGATCGAGGACTGCGGCACCGATGAGTACATCGAGACGCCGCTGCGGTCCGCCACGGGCGAGCCGAGCGCGATGCTCGTCGGCCGTGTCGCGGCCACGGAGTTCAAGACCAAGCGGGGCCGCGTCCTGCTCGAGCGCAACCAGACCATCGGCCGCGAGAACCTGGCCGAGATCCTGGAGGCGTTCGACGGCGAGACCGACGTCGCCGTCCCGGTCCGCTCGGTGCTCAAGTGCCGTGCGAACTCGGGCGTGTGCCAGCGCTGCTACGGCCGCTCACTGGCCTCGGGCATCCTCGCCCAGATCGGCGACGCGGTCGGCATCATCGCCGCGCAGTCGATCGGCGAGCCCGGCACGCAGCTGACCATGCGGACGTTCCACACCGGCGGAGTCGCCGGCGCGGACATCACGCACGGCCTGCCGCGCATCGTGGAGCTGTTCGAGGCCCGCAAGCCCAAGGGCCTGGCCAAGATCGCGACCGTGCCCGGCACGATCACGATCGAGGACACGGACCGCGCCCGGACCGTCGTCATCACCGACGACGCCGGCGAGGAGCACCGCGAGACGTTCCCGCGGCGCACCCGTGTGCTGGTCGAGGAGGGCGCCAAGGTCGTGGTCGGGGAGCAGCTCAACGAGGGCAACCTCTACCCGCACGAGCTGCTGTCCCACGGTGGCGACACCCCGCTCGAGCGACGGACCCGCGTCGAGGTCTACCTCGTCGACCAGGTCCAGGAGGTCTACAAGTCCCAGGGCGTGGACATCAACGACAAGCACATCGAGCTGATCTGCCGCCAGATGCTCAAGAAGGTGCGTGTCGACCAGAAGGGCGACACCAACCTGCTGCCCGGGCAGTTCGTGGACCGCCACGAGTACAAGAAGATCAACGACGCGGTCATCGCGGAGGGCAAGGAAGGCGCCCAGGCCGAGGAGATCATCCTCGGCATCACCAAGGCGTCGCTGGCGACGGACTCGTTCCTGTCGGCGGCCTCCTTCCAGGAGACCACCAAGGTCCTCACGGACGCGGCGCTCGAGGGCAAGATCGACCGCCTGACGGGCCTGAAGGAGAACGTGATCATCGGGAAGCTGATTCCGGCGGCCACGGGCCTCAAGCGCTACCGCACGATCGAGATCGAGCCGGCCGAGCCGCTCCCCCGCGGGATCGACGACGTCGGGCTGCTCGAAGGCGACGACCTCGCCGCCGAGCTGGGCCTCGACGACGGCGAGGGCCTGCAGGGCTTCGGCCCGGCCTTCGACGCCGCCGAGCTCGAGGAGATCGGGTCGGGCTTCGGGAGCACCACCGGAGGCGGCTTCGACGACCTCGGCGACCTCGGCGACGTCGGCCGGGGCGGCACCGACGACGACAAGC
>DATHEP010000580.1:0-4061 GCA_035318525.1 Conexibacter sp. | reverse complement strand
AGGCCGGCGTCGGCGAGAACACGGGCGCCTACAAGGGTCTGAACGTCCCGCCGCAGCTGAGAAAGATGGGCTACAAGGGCGTCGAGTCGACTGAGCTGGTGTTCGACGGCTACCGCTGCCCGGCCGAGAACGTGCTCGGCGGCGAGGAGGCCGGGCTCAACAAGGGCTTCCCGCAGATGATGGACGCGCTCGAGCTGGGCCGTGTGAACGTCGCCGCGCGCGGCGTCGGGATCGCGCAGCGTGCGCTCGAGCTCGCGCTGCGCTACTCGCAGGAGCGCAAGACGTTCGGCAAGCCGATCGCCCAGCACCAGGCGATCCAG
Source organism: Conexibacter sp. (assembly GCA_035318525.1). Classification (GTDB taxonomy): domain Bacteria; phylum Actinomycetota; class Thermoleophilia; order Solirubrobacterales; family Solirubrobacteraceae; genus Conexibacter. Next base: position 3,741 of record DATHEP010000580.1, on the reverse strand, counting down.
TTCAAGCTCGCCGACATGGCGACGCAGGTCGACGCGGCGCGGCTGCTGACGAACCGCGCGGCGCGCATGAAGGACGCGGGCGAGCGCTCGGACATCGAGGCCGGCATGGCGAAGCTGTTCGCCTCCGAGGCGGGCCGCTTCTGCGTCGAGGAGTCGTTCCGCATCCACGGCGGCTACGGCTACTCGAAGGAGTACGAGATCGAGCGCCTCTACCGCGACGCGCCGCTGCTGCTGATCGGCGAGGGCACGTCGGAGATCCAGAAGATGGTCATCGGCAAGAAGCTGCTCGAGCGGCACAAGATCTGAGTCGCCCCTGATCCGGCCCCCGCCCGCCCGAGCGGGGGCTAGACTCCCCGCCCTGAGCTCCCCCAGAGACACCAGAGCGCTGATCGAGCAGGGCGTGCGCCGGTTCCTCGCGGAGGTGCCGGCGCTCGAGCCGCTGAGACTCGTCGTGGGGCTCGAGCTGCGCGGGCGGGGGGACGTACAGCTCTACCGGGTCGAGCTGCCGGGGCCGAGCATCTCGAAGGACATCGCGTCCGACTCGAAGGTGCGCCTGACGGTGAACCGCGCCCAGTTCAACGAGCTCGCCGCCGAAGGCAGAGTCAAGGATTGGCGTGCGGCGTTCGAGCACGGCGACGCGAAGGTCACCGGCGTCGAGCAGATCATCAGACTGATCGCCCAGGTGGTGGCGAAGCAGGAGGAGCGGGCTCGTACCCGGAAGGCTCGCGGTTAGCCGCGCGGAGCCGTTCGAGCGCCTCCTGCTGCCGGATGCCGAGCACGTCGTTCTTGGGCGGCTGCCAGCCGAGCAGCAGGTCGCGCCAGCGCCGCCAGCGTCCGAGCTGCTCCCACTCGGCGCGCGTCGGGATCGGCCGGCCGTATCTGTCGACCCGCCGCATCGCGATCCCGTAGTCCATCGCCTGCTCGAACGTCCATCTCTTTTTCGCCATGCGCTTCACCCTACGATCGCGGCGAGCGCGAGTCCACACAGCATCACGAGGATTCCCCACAGGATCGCTGTGAACGCTGTGGATAGCTGGTCGATCACGGCGCGGTCGTGCGCCGATTGCTCGGCAAGCTTCGACAACATCGTGGTGTAGAAGGCCGTCTCGTCGTCGAGGATGCCGTCGCGATCGAGCTCTGCTGCCAGCCGCCGCGGGTCGAGCTGATCGTCCGGTCGTCGCGGATCGGCAAGCAGCCGGAATGCCGCAGCCGTCATCAGCAGAAGACCGCTGATCGCGGCTGTGAGTGCCAGCTTCCCGACGACGCTCGCCGGCCGCTCGCTGCCGATCAGCGGACCGCTGAGGAGCGACGCGCCGAGGGCGGCGGCGGCGAGGATCGGGGCGAGGCGTCCGCGCAGCGCCTCGCCGCGGCGCTCCTGCTCGTCGAGCGTGCGGAGGGCGAGGTCGTAGAGGTGGGCGAGCGGCTAGGACACGGGTGCGCGCGACGCTAGAGAGGAGACGTGTGGCGGCGCTACGGCGCTTCGTGCCGGTCGTGCGACGGGATGCCTGGGATGTCGCCACGACGGCAGGGTAGGCTCGCCGCATGGGAGCGGGCGACGGCGAGCGGGCGGTCGGGCTGCGGATGCCGGCGGAGTGGGCGCCGCACGAGCGGACGCTGATTGCGTGGCCGGCGCGCGAGGCGGCGTGGCGGGGGACGACGATCGAAGCGGCGCGCGACGTGTACGCGCAGGTCGTCGCCGCGGTCGCGGCGTTCGAGCCGGTGACGCTCGTCGCCGACCCGGCGCACGTCGACGACGCGCGGCGGCGGGTGACGAGCGAGAACGTCGAGCTGGTCGCGCTGCCGCTCGACGACTCGTGGCTGCGCGACTCGGGGCCGATCGTCGTGGTCGGGTCTGACGGCCGTCGCGCCGGGATCGACTTCCGCTTCAACGCGTGGGGCGAGGCGTTCTCGCCGTACGACAAGGACGCCGCGATTGCGCGACTGGTGCTCGACCACCTCGGCATCGAGCGCTTCGCATCGCCGGTCGTGCTGGAGGGCGGCTCGATCGCGGTTGACGGCACCGGCCGGCTCGTGACCACCGAGCAATGCCTCTTGAACCCCAACCGCAACCCGTTGCTCAACCGCGGGGAGATCGAGCGGGAGCTGCGGATGCACCTCGGCGCCGAGCAGGTCGTCTGGCTCGGTCGCGGTCTCGTCGAGGATGCCGACACGGACGGGCACGTCGACAACGTCTGCGCGTTCCTCGCTCCGCGTCGTGCGCTGCTGCAGACGGTCGCCGACGAGGACGACCCGAACCACGCCGCGGCGGAGGAGAACGCGCGGCGCCTGCGCGACGCCGGGATCGAGGTCGAGCGCCTCGAGTTGCTGCCGCGCGCCACGCGAGAGGATGGCAGCGTCGTGGCGATTCCCTATGTCAACCTCTACCTCTGCAACGGCGCGGCGATCGTGCCGCTCGGCGAGCAGGACCACGACATGGACGCGGAGGCGCTGCGCCTCCTGCGCGAGCTGCTGCCGGGCCGCGAGGTCGTCGGCGTGCCGGGGCGCGTGCTTGCGCTCGGCGGGGGAGGCGTCCACTGCATCACGCAGCAGGTCCCGATCGGCAGGCGTCCATGAGCGGGATCGAGCTGATCGTTGCCGGGAAGCCGCCGCGCTCGCCGGCGCGCGTCGAGCCGCCCGAGCGGGGGACGTTCCGCGTCGGCGCGGTGCAGCAGCGCTGGCACCCCGATCCGGTCGCCCACGAGGCGGCGCTGGCGGAGGGCGTGCGGCTCGCGGTCGACCGCGGGGCGCAGCTCGTGTGCCTGCAGGAGCTGACGCTGTCGCCCTACTTCGCCGTCTCGCCCGACCCGTCGCCGGAGCAGCTCGCGCGCGCCGAGGCGATCCCGGACGGGCCGACGACGGCGTTCGCGCGGCGGATGGCGGTTGAAACGGGGGCGCACGTGCACGCCTCGCTCTACGAGCGGGCCGAGGACGGCACGGGGGACGACCCGCGCGGCTACAACACGGCGATCTGCGTCGCGCCCGACGGGACGCTCGTCGCACGCACGCGCAAGCTGCACATCCCCGTGACGGCCGGCTACCACGAGGACCGCTGGTTCCGGCCGGGGCCGGCGGGTGACGAGGCGGACGGGACCGACGGTCCGTTCCCGGTCGTCGGCCTCGGCGACGCTCAGCTCGCCTTCCCGACCTGCTGGGACCAGTGGTTTCCGGAGCTCGCTCGGGCCTACGCGCTCGGCGGCGCCGACGTGATCGTCTATCCGACCGCGATCGGCTCCGAGCCCGACCACCCGCGCTTCGACACGCAGCCCCTGTGGCAGCAGGTGATCGTCGGCAACGGGATCGCGAACGGCACCTTCATGGTCGCCGTCAATCGCTGCGGGATGGAGCCGCCGCTGACCTTCTACGGGTCGAGCTTCATCAGCGACCCCTATGGCCGCGTGCTCGCACAGGCGCCGCGTGACCGCCCCGCCGTGCTCGTCGCCGACCTCGACCTCGACCAGCGACGCGACTGGCTCGACCTCTTCCCGTTCCTCAGGACCCGCCGTCCCGACGCGTACGGGCCGCTCACGCAGGCCGTCCTGCCCGAAGGTCGTGCTGCGACCTCAGGGCAGGACAGCGCGGCGGAGGGGCCGGCTAGGAGCTGAGGACCGCGCCCGAGTCGTACAGCTTCACGACCCGCACCGTCCCTGCCGGCGCGGCGTCGATGCAGAGGCGGCACAGCACGCACTCGTCGAGGTTCTGCTCGACGACGTCGAGCGAGCCGTCGTCCTTCTGCGCGTAGAT
>DATHEP010000579.1:0-8752 GCA_035318525.1 Conexibacter sp. | reverse complement strand
TGCCGGCGTCGTAGCGGCGGTCCACTAGGCCTAAGCTGCGGCGGGCCATGGCCCGCTACGTCATCAAGCTCGGATCGAGCATCGTCGCCGAGGACGACGGCGAGCTGCGGGCGGCCGTCCTCGAGCGCATCTGCGCGCAGGCCGCGGAGCGCCATGGCGCCGGCGACGACGTCGTGCTCGTGACGAGCGGCGCCATTGCGCGGGGGATGCGGGTCATGGACCTGCCCGTGCGCCCGCGGGCGATCGAGGAGCTGCAGGCCGCGAGCGCGATCGGGCAGGGCAAGCTCTACCGGGTCTACGACGAGCTGCTGCACGGCCACGGGATCGCGACAGCGCAGGTGCTGCTGACGCTGCACGACATCAGCGGCCCGCGGGACCACTACCTCAACGCGCGCCAGACGCTGCGCACGCTGCTCGACTGGCGTGTCGTGCCCGTCATCAACGAGAACGACACGACCGCGACCGACGAGATCACCTTCGGCGACAACGACTTCCTCGCCGCGCAGGTGGCGATCATGCTGGGCGCCGAGCTGCTGATCCTGTTGACCTCGACCGACGGCCTCTTCACGGCCGACCCGCGGATCGACTCGGCGGCCGAGCTGGTCCCGCTCGTCGAGGACTTCGGCGCGCTCGACGCGCTCGACATCCGCCAGACGACGACCACGCTCGGCTCCGGCGGCATGCGCTCGAAGGTGATCGCGGCCGACATGGCGACCGCCGCCGGCATCCCGGCCGTCGTCGCGAACGGCCGTACGGCGGGCGCGATCGCGGCCGCCGTCGCCGGCGAGGCGGTCGGCACGCGCTTTCCGGCGCGCGAGGGACGGTGGTCGAGCTTCGAGCTGTGGCTGATGCACGCGAAGCCGCCCGCGGGCGGGCTGACGGTCGACGCGGGCGCGGCGCGCGCGCTGCGCGAGGGCGGCGCGAGCCTGCTGCCCGTCGGGATCGTCGAGGTGCGGGGCGACTTCGAGCCCGGCGACGCGGTCACGGTCACGCACGACGGGGCCGACGTGGGGAAGGGGATCGTCAACTACTCCGCCTCCGAGCTCGAGCGCGTCAAGGGCATGAAGTCCGCCGAGGCGCGCGAGCTGCTGCAGCGCGCGAGCGAAGAGGCGATCCACCGCGACCACTTCGTGCTGGCCTGAGCGCCGATCCCGGCTGCCGTCCCGTCGCGGGGTCGTGCTGCGACCTCAGGGCAGGGCAGCCCGGCGATGCGCGGCGCCGGTACCCTTGACCGCGATGGCTCTGAGCACGCCCGCCGACAGCGACACGACGTCCGTCGTCGCCGACGTCTGCCATGCCGCCAAGGCGGCGGCCGCGCCGCTCGCCGCGCTCGACACGCGCGTGAAGGACGCGGCGCTGCACGCGATCGCCGACGCGCTCGTCGCGCGCACGCCCGAGATCCTCGCCGCCAACGAGCGCGACCTCGAGGCCGGCCGCGCGAACGAGATCGGCGACGCGCTGCTCGACCGCCTCGCGCTCGACCCCGTGCGGATCGCCACGACCGCGGAGGGCGCACGCGCGATCGCCGCGCTGCCGGACCCGGTCGGCGAGACGATCGACGGCCACCTGCTGCCGAACGGCATCGACATCCGCCGCGTGCGCGTTCCCTTCGGCGTCGTCGCGGTCGTCTACGAGGCGCGCCCGAACGTGACGATCGACGCGGCCGCGCTGTGCCTCAAGTCCGGCAACGCGATCGTGCTGCGCGGATCGAGCACCGCCACGCACTCGAACGCCGTGCTCGCCACGATCGCCTCGGAGGCCGCCACGCAGGCCGGCGCGCCCGCCGGCGCGGTCCAGCTACTCGCCGGCGGTGGGCGCGAGGAGCTCGCCGAGTTGGCGACGCAGGACGGGCTCGTCGACCTGATCTTCCCGCGCGGTGGCGAGGGTCTGAAGAACGCATTGAAGGCCGTCGCCACGGTGCCTGTCATCTACGCCGCCTCCGGCAACTGCCACGTCTACGTCGACGCGGACGCGGATCTCGACGCGGCCGAGGCGATCGCGCTCAACGCGAAGGTCCATCGGCCGGGCGTCTGCAACGCCGCCGAGACGCTGCTCGTCCACGCCGACGTCGCGGCGGAGTTCCTGCCGCGCGTGCTGCGCACGCTCCACACGGTCGGCGTCGAGCTGCGCGGAGACGAGCGGGTGCTCGCGCACGCGCAGGACCACGAGGGCGAGATACCGGTGGTCGAGGCGACGGAGGAGGACTGGAGGACGGAGTACCTGGCGCTGATCCTCGCCGTGCGCGTCGTCGACTCCGCCGAGGAGGCGATCGCGCACGTCAACCGCTACGGAAGCGGTCACTCGGAGGCGATCGTGACGGAGGATCTCGGCATCGCGCGCGCCTTCCAGCTCGGCGTCGACGCCGCCTGCGTCTACGTCAACGCCTCGACCCGCTTCACCGACGGGGGCGAGTTCGGGATGGGCGCCGAGATCGGCAACTCGACGCAGAAGCTGCACGCGCGCGGGCCGATCGGCCTGCGCGAGCTGTGCACGTTCAAGTACCTGGTCGAGGGCACCGGCCAGATCCGCACTTGATGCGCCTCGGCATCCTCGGCGGCACGTTCAACCCGCCGCACATCGGCCATCTGGTCTGCGCCCAGGAGGCGTACGACCAGCTCGGGCTCGACCGCGTCCTGCTGATGCCGGCCGGGATCCCGCCGCACAAGGACGTCCCCGCCGAGCCCGGCGCGGAGGCGCGCCATGAGCTGTGCCGCCTCGCGATCGCGGGCGACGAGCGGCTCGACGTCTCGCGCCTCGAGCTCGACCGTCCGGGACGGTCCTACACGGTCGATACCCTGAGGGCGTTGCACGACTCCGACCCCCAAGCCGACCTGACCTTCGTCGTCGGCGGTGACATGGCCCGCAGCCTGCCCTCGTGGCGGGAGCCCGAGGCCGTGCTCGAGCTGGCGACGTTCGCGGTCGCCGAGCGCGCCGGCGCCGACCACGAGGAGATCCGCGATGAGCTGTGCACGCTGCAGGGCGCCACGCCCGAGCGCGTGCGCTTCTTCGCGATGCCGCGCGTCGACGTGTCCTCCTCGCTCGTGCGCGAGCGCGTCACCACGGGTCGTCCGATCCGCTACCTCGTCCCCGACGCCGTGGCCGAGGCGATCGACGCGAACGGCTGGTACCGGGCATGAGCGAGCATGAGCTGTTCGGCGTCGAGCTGGCAGAGGCGATCGCCGGCTTCGCCGCCGACAAGAAGGCGATCGAGGTCGTCGAGCTCGACCTGCGCGGGATCCTCGGCTACGCCGACTACTTCGTCGTGTGCACCGGAAACACCGACCGCCAGGTGAAGGCGATCCACGACGGCATCCACGCCGGCATGAAGCAGGAGCACGGGCTGCTGCCGCGCCGCGTAGAGGGACTGCCGCAGGCGCACTGGGTTCTGATGGATTATCTCGACGTGGTCGTCCACGTCTTCACGCCCGACACGCGCGAGTTCTATCGCCTGGAGCAGCTCTGGGGCGAGGCCCCGTCGCGCACGCTCGTCGCGGACGCGGGGTAGGACCACCCACTGCCACCGACCGGAGGAGAGATCGCCATGGGGCGCAACCTCGCGAGCCTGCTGACCGACTCGGCCGCGCGCCAGCCCGAGCGCCCGGCGATCAAGCTCGACGACGCGGTGCTGACGTATGCCCAGCTCGACGGCGCCTCCGCGCACGTCGCCGGCCTGCTGGAGCAGCGCGGCTTCCAGAAGGGCGACCGCGTCGGCGTGATGCTGCCGAACGTGCCGCACTTCCCGATCGTCTACTACGGGATCCTGCGCGCCGGCGGCGTGGTCGTGCCGATGAACGTGCTGCTGAAGGAGCGCGAGGTCGCCTACTACCTTGAGGACTCGGGCGCGCGGCTGCTGTTCGCGTGGCACGACTTCGGCGAGGAGGCGCGACCGGGCGCCGAGGCGGCCGGCGCGCAGCTCGTGGACGTCGAGGCCGCGGGCTTCCAGCAGCTCGTCGGCGCGGCGCCGGCGCGCCCGCAGCTCGCCGAGGTCTCAGACATCGACACGGCTGTGATCCTCTACACGTCCGGCACGACCGGCAAGCCGAAGGGCGCCGAGCTGACGCACGCGAACCTCTACGGCAACGCGAAGACGAAGCTCGAGACGCTGATCCAGCTGACCGCCGACGACGTGATCCTCGGCGCGCTGCCGCTGTTCCACTCGTTCGGCCAGACGGCGGCGCTGAACGCCGGCATGATGGCCGGCGCCACGCTGACGCTGCTGCCGCGCTTCGACCCGGCGAAGGCGCTGGCGATGATGGAGCGCGACCGCGTGAGCGTGTTCCTCGGCGTGCCGACGATGTACATGGCGATGCTCGGCGTGCCGCAGGGCGAGCGCCCGGACACCTCGTCGCTGCGCACGTGCATCTCCGGCGGCGCGTCGCTGCCGGTCGAGGTGCTGACGGCGTACGAGTCGCAGTTCGGGACGAAGATCCTCGAGGGCTACGGCTTGAGCGAGACCTCGCCGGTCGCGTCGTTCAACCACCCTGATCGCGAGCGCAAGCCGGGCTCGATCGGCACGCCGATCCGCGACGTGCAGATGGCGGTCGTCGACGAGCACGGCAAGGAGCTGCCGCCCGGCGAGGTCGGCGAGATCGTCATCAGAGGCCCGAACATCATGAAGGGCTACTGGCAGCGCCCGGAGGCGACGGCGGACGCGATCAGAAACGGCTGGTTCCACTCCGGCGACCTCGCGAAGGTCGACGAGGACGGCTACTTCTTCATCGTCGACCGCAAGAAGGACCTCATCATCCGCGGCGGCTACAACGTCTATCCGCGCGAGGTGGAGGAGGTGCTCTACGAGCACCCCGCCGTCGCCGAGGCGGCGGTGCTCGGGATCCCGGACGCCGAGTGGGGCGAGGAGGTCGGCGCCTGCGTCGCGCTGAAGGCGGGCGCGGAGGCGACGCCGGAGGAGCTGCAGGCGTTCGTGAAGGAGAAGATCGCCGCCTACAAGTACCCGCGCGTCGTATGGCTCGTGCCCGAGCTGCCCAAGGGCCCGACCGGCAAGATCCTCAAGCGCGAGATCGCGGTGCCGGAGCGAGCCACCGAGGGCTGAGCGCCGTAGCGGGCGGGTCCTGTCGCGGGTGACGGCCGTTCCGCGAGCAGGCTCGCGGAATCGCCCGCACCCGCGCCACCCGCTGCCGGCTTTCGCCCTCCGCTCATCGCAAGCGACGAGCTGCGGGCGACGTCACTGCACCGGGATCGCCGACGGCGCCCCGGTCTTGAACAGCGTCGCCAGCCAGATCACGATCCGCCGTCTGCCGGCGTTCTCGGCGCGGTGGATCGTGCCGGGCCGCTCGACGATCCACTCGCCTGCTCTGATCACGGCGGTCTCGCCGTCGCGGACCGTGCGCACGACGTCCGCGCCCGTCTCCGGGTCGCCGCGCCGCACCGTCACCGCTCCCGTCACGACGGTGTAGGTCAGCGCACCCTGCGTGAGGTACGCGGTCTGCGTGCCCGGGTGGCGGTGCAGCGGCAGTCTGCCGCCCGGCTCCACCGTCACGCGTGACAGTCCGAGCGTCTTGCCGGGCGCGCCGGCCGGGTTCGTCGCGGCGGCCAGCGGCGTGCGCACGACCGGCCCTGGTCTCGTCACGAGCGTCGTCGCGACGGCGGCGCCGGCCGTGACGGCGAGCGCGACGACGGCGAGCAGGGCGATCCGGAGGCGGTGGGGGGAGGCGGGCACGGGCGGCTCCTTGGGGCGTCGGGGGCGCCACACGGTAGCTGGGAGCGCGGCGCGCGGTGGCGGCCGAAGGCGGAGAGAAGTTGGCGCGACAGTGTTGTTAGGGAGCCCTAATTAGGGTAGCCTAACGGATGAGCTCATGACCCACCGAAGCGGTGCATCGCCACCTCGCATCCACCTCGAAACGGAGCAAGCAACGTGAATCGAACGAAGAGCCGTGCGGCCGTGCTGGTCGCCGGCCTGCTCGCCACGCTCGCGCTGGCGGCCCCCGCAACGTCATCCGCCGCACTGCCGGGCGGCACCGTGATGACCGCCGACTGGGACGTGCGCCACTCCTGGGTCGACTACGTGACGAACCCCGCCTGGTACCTCGGCCTCGGCCAGGGCACCGTGACCCGCTCGGGCGGCGCCGCGTCGCAAAGCGGCTACGGCAGAACCGCCTGGAGATCGCCATGGACCAACTACGAGTACGGCACCCGCTTCGCGGCGGCCAGCGACTCGACCAGCGGCGGCGTGCGCACGGTCCAGCTCACCGGCGGCCTCAGATTCGTCGTGAGCCCGCACAGCATCGACGTGCGCCTGTCGGACATCCGCGTCGTGCAGGATGCGGGCGGCAACGAGTCGATCGTGCTCGACGCCTACTACGACCCGATCTCGGGCTCGCCGGTGACGGAGAACGACCTCGACTTCGCCGACCTCGTCGGCGACCAGCCGCAGCTCACGAGCGGCGGCGCGACCGTCTTCAACGGCGGCAGCAACGGCAGCTACAGAGCCGGCGACGCGTTCGGCGCGCTGGTCTACAACCCCTAACCGCATTTTGAGGCCGGCGGCGGGACGCGACGTCCCGCCGCCGCGCGCCTCGGAAGGACACGCATGCAGCTCCCGGCCACCCGGCCCTCCCTCGCTCGTGCGGGCGCGCTCGGCGCGCTCGTCGTCACCGTCGTGCTCGCGCTGCTCGCGTCGCGCGCGCAGGCGGCCGTCACGCCGATCTCGAGCGGCGCGCTCGACTGGGGCGTCAAGCAGTCGTTCCGCAACTACATCGTCAGCCCGATCGCGCACGGGTCGATCGCGACCGCCGGCGGCGCGACGGCGAATCCCGACGGCACGTTCCACTTCCCGCTCGCCGGCGGGGCGTACGACGACGACACCGGCACCACGATCGTCGCGTTCGGCGGCTCCGTGCGCTTCGCTGGCCACGACGGCCAGCTCGACATGACGCTCTCCGATGTGCGCGTCGAGCTCGCACCCGACGGCGCGCGCCTGTTGGCGGACATCTCCAGCCTGCCCTTTCCGGTCGGCGGCCCGCCCGCGTCGTACCCGGACACCGAGCTGCTGAGACTCGACCTGACCGGCGTCGACCCGGCGGTCGGCGGCGGCACGACGAGCTGGGCCGCGATCCCGGGCGCGCTGAGCGGCAGCGGCGCGCCCGCCTTCGCGGGCTTCTACGGCCCCGGTACGGCGTTCGACGCGGTCTCCTTCGACTACGCCGGCCCGGGCGGCAAGCCCGTCGCCGAGTCGTGGAGCGCACCCGGCGCGCCCGCCTTCGGGCCCGACGGCGAGGCCACGGGCATCGGCGGCTTCAACCGCCTGTTCGTCGACGAGGCCAACCACGCGCTCCACGTCGTCGCGGGCGACAGCGTGGAGGCGTTCGATCTCGACACGCTGGCGCCGCTCGCGAGAGCGACCCCCGGGACGCTCGACCAGTTCGCGATCGCGTTCGACCCCGAGACGGCGACCGTGTTCGTGGACGCCGGCACGGGCACAGTGCTGAGCTACCGCTACGACGCGGACGCCGGCGCGTACGTGCCTGGAAGCGTCGACCTCGCGCCCGCGCGCACGCTCGACTACGACCCCGCGACCGACCAGCTGTGGGCGATCGGGACGCCCCCGCCGTCGCCGTTCTTCGCCGGGAACCCGACCGTCGAGGTCGCCACGCGCGCCAGCGCCGCATGGGATGTCGAGAGATACCCGGAGCTCGAAACCGACGGCCGCAACATCCGCAGCGTCGTGCGCAGCTCGAGCGGCCGGCTGGTCGCGACCTACGGCCCGATCCTGATCGACTTCGGGCCGCCGCTGCAGCTCGACGTGCACGGCAGCGCGACGCTCGCCGACAGCGGCAGCGCGCTCGTCGCCACCGACGTCCCCGACACGGTCGCGAGTGCGCCCGCCGCCGGCACGACGCAGGGCTACCTGAACGCGGCGGCCGCGCCCGACGGCGGGCGCGTGTTGGCCACCGAACTCGGCGTCGGCATGTCCGAGCTGCGCACGCTGACGCTCGTGCCGAGCGCGGCGAATCCGTCCGGCTACGCGGCGCAGGGCAGCCCGCTCGTCGCCAGCGCCGACCTGTTCTGGTTCGCGTTCGACCGCGCGGCTGCGTGGGACTACGGCGTCTTCGGCGACCGTGTGGACGTCTACGACGCCGGCGAGGTCGTCGCGTCGATCCCGACCGGCGGGACGTCCGTCGTGGAGGGCGGCTTCAGAGCGCTGTACGCCGGCGACAGCGGCGACGGCACGCTGACGCGCTGGGCCCACCTCGGCGCGGCGCCGACGATCGACGCCCAGCCGGCCGACGTGACGGTCCAGCTCTCGTCGTCGGACGCGACGAGAGCCGTCCAGTTCAGCGCCGCCGCGAGCGGCACGCCCGCGCCGAGCGTGCGCTGGCAGCAGCGCCCGCCCGGCGCGACGGGCTGGACCGACGTGCCCGGCGCGACCGCGACGACGCTGCAGGTCGAGGCGGCCGCCGCGCTCGCCGGTACGCGCTACCGCGCGGTGTTCGAGAGCGCTGCCGGCAGACTCGCGACCGCCGCGGCGACGCTCGCCGTCTCGGTCGTCCCGCCGAGAGCGGCCGAGCCGCCGCGCGTCGACCCGCCGCCCGCGCCGCCCGTCGCGCCGCCGCTCGTCAGAAGACCGACGCCGCAGCCGCCGCTGCTCGACGCCTCGCGCAGACGCGCGAGCGTCGGCCGCGGCGGGACCGCGACGCTGGCGACCTTTCGGTGCCGCGCCAGCGCCGCCTGCCGCGTGAGCGCGCCGAGACGCGTGCGGCTGACGATCCACGGCGTCACCTACCGCGTGGGGATT
>DATHEP010000578.1:0-4157 GCA_035318525.1 Conexibacter sp. | reverse complement strand
GAGCGGTCGGCGCCGCGGCTGCGCTGGCGATCGGCGGGACGGTTGGGCTCGACGCGCTGTTCGGCGGCCCGATCACGGGAGCGTCGATGAACCCGGCACGCTCGTTCGGGCCGGCGCTCGCGTCGGGCACCTGGACGGACTGCTGGGTCTACCTCGCCGGCCCGGTGCTCGGCGCCGCGCTCGGCGCGCTCGCCTACCAGCTCGTGCGTGGCGAGCACCCGCGTGTCGCGGCGCCCGTCTCGGAGTCCGCCTGATGGCGACCGCGCTGTTCGCTGCCTGCACAACGCCGGCCGCTCGCAGATGAGCGCGGCGCTGTTCGAGCAGGGCGCCGCCGGCCGCCACTACGCGCTGAGCGCCGGCACGACGCCGGCCGAGCGCGTCCACCCCGAGGTCGTCGAGGTCATGCGCGAGCTGGGGATCGACCTCGCCGACCGCACGCCCCAGCTCCTCACGCGCGAGCTCGCCGAGCAGGCCGACGTGGTGGTCACGATGGGCTGCGGCGACGCCTGCCCGGGCGCGAGCTAGGTGCGGCCGCTCACGGCCACGGCTCGGAGGGACGCACGATGTCGAACGCGAGGCCGCTGGAGCTCTCGCCGGCGCCGGGGTTCTTCTCGCGCCGCGTCCAGGCGTGCGTCGAGCCGTCGAACCAGCGCGCGAGCACCGGTCGGCGCGTGACGGAGGCGCCCTCGCGCGGCACCTCCTCCTCGTGCAGCCAGGTGCCCGGCGTCAGCAGCCGCCCCAGCGGTCTCGAGTCCGCGCCCGGCTGCAGCAGCGGCACGAGCGCGAACTGGATCTCGCCGACGCCGACCATGTGCGGGACGAGCGGCAGCCAGTAGTCGGGCACGATCGTCTGCACCGCGTAGGCGGGCAGCTCGCCGGGCGGCGGCGGCTCGGGCTCGATCGCCGGCCAGCGGTCGCGCCGGCTGACGAGGCGCCCGCGTCTGTCGGTGTACTCGCCCTCGATCGCCCACGCGACGTTCGCCAGCTCGTCGCGCGCGAGCGCGATCCGCTCCAGCGGCTCGCCGACGACGCCGCGCTCGGACGGCATCACGAGCAGGCCGTCGTCCGCGCCGTGCAGCGTGAACATGCTCCAGGCGGGGTCCTCGCGACCGGCCCGCTCGATCGTCTGCTGGCGGCCGAATGTGTCGGTCACGCGCAGCTGCTCGATCACGGTGAGCGAGCCGGCGGGGACCTCCAGCGGCAGCAGGAACCAGTCGTTGCCGTACACCTCCGCGAAGGCGATCAGCAGCAGCCGGCCGGTGTCGAGCGTGCTCACGTCCGTCGAGCCGAGGTCGACTTGCGCGTCCTCCATCTCCCAGAAGCGGTCGGCCGGCAGGCCGCCGAAGCGCACCGGCGAGGCGAGCGCCTCGCGTCTGAAGCGATGGACCGCGCCCGCCGGCTGAGGTCTGCCGGCCGGGTCGACGTCGACCGAGAACCAGTCGAGCCCGTCGCCGAGGTACTGCTCCGCGCGCAGCACGCGCTCCGCGACCGAGAAGGCGGCCGCGTGCTCGAAGCGGTGCTCGTCGAACGTGTCCGGCCCCGGGTCCGGCGCCAGCTCCGCCCACCACCTGCGCCAGCGCGCCGCGACCGCGTCGACGCCGGCGACCGGCAGCGCTCTGTCGTCGATCGCTCTCGCCAGCCGTTGCGCGTCGGGGACCTTCACCGCGAGCAGCGCGACGAGGTCGAGCCCGTCCTCGGGCGGCACGCGGCGGGCGGGCTCGCCGTCGACCGGCTCCGGCTCCGGCGGCTCCAGCGGATCCGGGAAGCCGCACGCCGCGAGCAGCTCCGGCAGCCGCGCCGCCAGTCTCGCCTCCTCCAGCAGCCGCACGAAGTGCGCGCCGCCCTCGACGCGCGTGCGCAGGTCGACCTCGGCCGGTCGCTCCTCGGCCTCGATCAGCGTGTCGAGCGGCCCCTGGCGCGGGTGGTAGGAGATCCACGGCTGCGTGTCGTCGAGCGCGGGTCTCCAGTGCGACAGCAGCGTGCTGTGCCCCGCCAACTCGACCAGCACCGGCGAGCCGGCGTCCTGGCCGGCGAACTCGCCCAGCTGCCACTGGCGCGTCAGCGCCCAGGCGGGATCGTGGATGCGGGCCGTGAGGCCCGAGGCGACCTCGGGGCTGCGCGGCAGCGGCTCGAGCCGGTAGGCGTCGTCGAGCTCGAACAGGAAGTTGCCGGCGAGGTCGTGCAGTCGGCGCATCGGATCACCCCTCGGCGAGCTCGACCCAGTGGTCGTCGGCCAGGCCGCCCAGCGGCGCCTGCTTGTTGAGCCGGATCGCCGGCAGCACGTCGTCGAGCAGCGGCAGGTCCCCGAGGTCGACGGCGCGCAGCTTCGCCAGCTCGAGCGTGTCGCGCACGACGAGCGCCAGCCCGTCCTCGGTCCAGCCGCGCTCGGGGCTCGGGGGCACGGCCAGCAGGATCGCCTGCGGTGCCTTCGCGTCGGGGCGGTCGAAGTGGAACGAGAGGCCCGTCAGCTCGGACTCCGCCGGCACCGCGTCTCTGCCCCGCTTCGTCTCGGCGAGCGCGTCAGAGCCCGGCAGCAGCTCGACCCACTCGTCGAGCACGATCCCAGCCAGCGGTCTGCCGGCGGGCAGCGGCCCGAGCACGTGCCCGACGAGGTGCTGGCGCGCCGCGGGCCGTCTCGTGGGATCGAACGTGCCGCCGATCCACAGGTTGCTCGCGCGCGGCGCCTGCGAGGCGGTCAGCGGGCACGCGCGCCCGGCGCTCGCGCCCGTCAGCAGCAGCAGCTCGTGCCACGTGCGCACCGACGGCCGCACGGCGCCGACGCGACGGACCCAGTCCGCGAGGTCGGAGTCTCTGAGCTTCGCACCGCCCTCCCGCGGTGGGGGCGGCCCGAGTCTGGCGCCCGCGAGCAGGGGCGTCAGCGGCACGTTCGCGCCGAGCACCTCGGCGAGCGCCGTCATGACGCCGCTCAGCCAGCCCTCGTCGGGCGCCTGTCTCGCCAGCTTGCGCAGGCGACCGGCGGGCGTGTCCGGGTCGCCGCGGCGCGGCAGCGTGGCGACGAATCTCGTCAGGCGCCCGCGCAGCTCGCCGAGGTCGGCCACGACCTGCTCCGCCCCCTCGCCGGAAGCGACGTGCGCCGGCAGCAGCGGCTGGGCCGAGGCGAGCAGCGAGCGCACGCGCGCCGCGACGCCGCGCAGCTCGCGCCACGCCGGCCCGTCGTAGCGGACGCTCGCTCCGGGCGCGCCCTCCAGCTCGCCGACGCGTCTGTCGAGGCGCGAGTGGTCGGCGCCGGAGACGAGCAGCGCCGTCGTCAGCGCGCCGAAGCCGAGCTCGTCGGCGCCGAGCTCGAAGGGGCGCTCGACGGGCGCCGGCTCGCTCGCGGCGGGCGGCTCGTCGGTCGGCGCGCCGTCGATGGGCGGCTCGTCCACAGGCGGCTCGCCGGCCTCGGGACCGGCGGCGCCCGCGTCGGCACTGGCGGCCGGGATCGTCAGGACCCCGGTCAGCCGGCGCCCGGCGGCCGGGCCGAGCGCGTCGGCGGCCCACGCCTCGACGCGCGGCTCGAGCGTCGCCAGCGCGTCGGTCGCCCAGCCGGCGGGGCGCGCCGGGTCGGGCGGCAGCAGCGCCGCGACGCGGTGCGTGAGCGCGCGTGCGCGGTGCGGCGTGCGCAGCACGTCGAAGCGGTCGGGCACGTCCTCGCCGCGGCCGAGCGTGTCGGCCGCCAAGCCGGCGCGCAGCGGGTTGCCGCCGACGAGCTGGTGCACGCTCTCGGCGAGCAGCAGGTCGCCGACGGCGTCGAGCGCGTCGGCCACGTCGTCGATCACAGCTGCCACCGCGGGGTCCGTGGTGCGGAACGGCGCGGCGGCTCTCGCCGCGTCGCGCGCCAGCGCCATCCCGTCCACGACGTTGCGCGCGGCGATCGCCTCGGCGCTGCGCTTCCACAGCTCTCTCTGCTCGGCGCCGTCCTGCGGCTCGGGCGCGACCTGCGCCGGGTAGCTCGCACGGAAGTCGTCGATCAGCGCGTCCTTCCCGGCGTCGTGCAGGGCGCGCTCGAAGCGGTAGCCGAGCAGCGACCCGAGCTCCTGCCCGCGGCGCACGCCGCCCAGCAGCCAGCGGGCGACCCGCGCGCGGCGCGAGTCGAGGTTGACCGCCAGCGTCTCGGCGCCGTCGTGGGAGCTGAAGCCGGAGCGCAGCACTGCGGC
>DATHEP010000577.1:0-4449 GCA_035318525.1 Conexibacter sp. | reverse complement strand
GCCGTCCGCATACCGCGCGCCGTGGAGCCCGTCAGGGCGACGGCATCGGCTCCCGAGGAGATGGCCCGCGCGAGCAGAAGCTCCGTCGTACGGCGCGTCTCAAGGGACTGAAGGGCTCGTGCGCGATGCCGGTCGCGCACGAGGCGGCCTTGCCATGCCGTCGCGTCCTGCGCGTCGGCGGCGAGCAGATCGAGGCCGTCGGCCGAAACGCTCCTCATCGCGCGAGCTCCTCGGCACGACTGACGACGGCATCGATGCGATCCGCGATGTCGACGAGTTGCCGCTCGTCGAGCTCCGGGTCCTCGCCCTCGTAGCCCGCGTCCTTCCGGGCTTGGTTCAGCATCATGAGTATCGGTCGCAGGTCGTCGGCCACGACGTTGCGCTCGTGCAACTCGTGCGCCGCGGTCGCTTTCTTCGCATGGCTCTTCTGCGTCGGGATGCCCTCGCGCTCAGCAAGCGTAACGACAGCCGCCTCCGCCGCCAGATGCAGGAACGTGATCGCGACGACGACGTCGCCGGCCGCAATCGCTGTCGAGGCCCGTTCGAGATGCTCGCGGGCGAGCTCATGCTTCGGCTTGGGCGACACGTCTGGATGCTAGCCGTGGGTCGGGACGGGGCCGTCAACCGGCGCTCGCGGCCTCGCGCCGCTGGTACGTTCGCGCCGCGATGCAGCCGTCAGACGCGCGCTTCCCGGCCGTCGGCCCGAGCGCCGGCCACTACGAGAGCTTCTACGTGAAGTGCGGTGACACGGCGAGCCGGCAGGCGCTGTGGCTGCGCTACACCGTCCACAAGCAGCCGGGCGAGGCGCCGATCGGGTCGCTGTGGGCGACGCTGTTCGACGCCGACGGGCCGCACGCGGCGAAGGTCAGCCCCGGCCCCGAGCAGCTCGGCGCAGGCGGCGCCGACTGGCTGCGGCTCGGCGACGCGCGCATCGGCGCGGACGGCTGCCGCGGCGCGGTCCCGGAGCTGGCCGAGTGGTCGTTGACCTTCGAGGGCGACGAGCCGCCCTTTCCCTACCTGCCGAGCGGCTGGATGTACACGGCGAAGCTGCCGCGCACGAAGGCGCTCAGCCTGCGCCCGGCGATCCGCGTCAGCGGCAGCGTGACCGTGAGAGGCCGCAGCGTGCAGCTCGACGGCTGGCCCGGGATGGTCGGCCACAACTGGGGCGCCGAGCACGCCGAGCGCTGGATCTGGATGCACGGGACCGCCTTCGAGGAGGCGCCCGACGCGTGGCTCGACGCGACGATCGGCCGCATCAAGATCGGCCCCTGGACGACGCCCTGGGTCGCCAACGGCTGCCTGTCGCTCGACGGCGTGCGCCACCGCCTCGGCGGCCTCGGCAAGACGCGCGCCGTGCACGTCGACGAGCAGGCCGAGCGTGCGCGCTTCACGCTGCCGGGCGACGGCATCGTCGTGCGCGGCGAGGTGTCGGCCCCGCGCGAGCTCGTCGTCGGCTGGATCTACAGCGACCCCGTCGGACCCCAGCACCACACCGCCCACTGCGCGATCGCCGACATGACGCTCACCGTCATGCGCCCCGACCAGCCGCCGCGCACGCTGAGAGTCGCCGCCGGCGCCACCTACGAGCTGGGGATGCGCGAGCACGACCACGGCATCCCGATCCAGCCGTTCACTGACCCGTGAGCCGGCGCCGTCCTGGCGCGAGGTCGTCCTGCGACCTCAGAGCAGGACGATGGCGCCACCGGGCTATGCGTCGAGCTGCGGCGCAAGCGCGACGTCGAGTCTTCTGAGCGCGCGTCGCACGCGACGGTCGAACGTCGCGACGGAGGCGTCGTGCGCTTGGGCCGTCGCCAGCGCGAAGCCGTCCGCGAGGCTGATCCCGAGTCCATGGTGACGAGCGGCGTCGCGCGCAAACGGCGGCGTCGGCGGCACCAAGCGGATGCCGAGGGCGGCGATCGCGTTCATGGCGGCACGCAGCGCGTCCTCGTCCGCGGCCGGGCGAACGAGCGCTTCGGCGTAGTTCACGGTCGACAGCAGCAGCGGCACTCCGCTGTCCATCATCGCCACGAGCGCGGCGGCGGATCGTTCGTGGTGCGCGTCGCGACGGTCGAGCGCTGCGATCAGCACATCGGTGTCGAGGACGCAGTTGCTCAAGCCCGCTCGCCCGCGCGCAGCCGGTCGAGGTAGCCGGGCTCGTAGAGCCCGTCGAAGATGCCCAGCGCGTCCGCCGGGTCGCGCGCGATCCGTTGGACGACGATGCGGTCCGGACCGTCGGCTTCGATGCGGACCTCGTCGCCGGGCTTGAGCCCGGCGCGCTCGAGGCTCTCGACCGGCAGCGTGACCTGATGCTTCGTGGAGATGCGCGGCATGCCTTTACCTTAGCGTAAAGGCATGTAGGATCCGGCTCATGGCGTGGCCTTCCAAAGACCCGAACGACTACGCGGAGCACGGGCGGTGGGAGGACCATCCGCCGCGCTGGCTGGCGAGGCTGCGCGGGGCGCGGCCCCGGACCGGATCCCGTTCGCGTTGCAGATCGCGGTGACCGCGCCGGCCTTCGCCGTCGGGGGTGGCCTCGCCGATCTGCTCGGCTGGGATGCCCTCCTCGTGGCCGGCTGGTCGGCGGCCGTCGCCCGCGGTCTCTTGCAGATGGTCCGGCGCAAGCGCCGCAGCGTCGCCGCCGTCAGCGCTCGCTGAGCGCCGGCTCCACCTGCGCCACCGGCTCGCCGGCATCCGCCGCCGGCTCCCCGCTCAACGCCGTCCCCATCGCGTGGAAGCCGCCGTCGACGTGGACGATCTCGCCGCTGATCGCGCGCGACCAGTCGGACAGCAGGAAGCAGACGGTCTGGGCGACGGGGAGCGGGTCGGCGACGTCCCACCCCAGAGGCGCCTGCCGGCCCCAGGCCGCGGCGAGCCGCTCGAAGCCGGGGATCCCGCCGGCGGCGACCGTCTTCAGCGGCCCCGCTGAGACGAGGTTGACGCGGATCCCGTGCGGGCCGAGGTCGCGCGCGAGGTAGCGGGCGGTCGACTCCAGCGCGGCCTTCGCGACGCCCATCCAGTCGTAGATCGGCCACGCCACGGTGGCGTCGAAGTCGAGCCCGACGATCGAGCCGCGGTCCTCCATCAGCGGCAGCAGCGCCGCGCCCAGCTCCTTCAGTGAGACCGCGCTCGTCTGGAACGCGGTGATCGCGCTCTCCGGCGGCGTGTTGAGAAAGTTCCCGCCGAGCGCGTCCTCGGGCGCGAACGCGACCGCGTGCACGACGCCGTCCACCCCGCCCCACCACTGGCGCAGCGTGTCGACCAGCGCCGGGTAGTGAGCCGGCTCGTTGACGTCGAGCTCCAGCACCTCCGGCGTTCTCGGCAGCTTCGCGGCCGCGCGCTCGGTCAGGCGTCTGGCACGGCCGAAGCCGGTCAGCACGACCTCCGCGCCGCAGCGCTGCAGCTGCTCGGCGGTCGCGAACGCGATCGAGTCCTTCGTGATGACGCCCGTGACCAGGACGCGCTTGCCGGCGAGGTCCATGCCGCTCACGCCAGGACCGCGCCGGAGCGGCGGTCGTCCATCGTCCCGAGCGCCCACGCCAACCGGCGGCGCGTCGCGGACGGCTCGATCACCTCGTCGGCGAAGCCGTGCGCGGCCGCGACGTGCGCGCCGAGGTGCTCGTCGGCGTAGGCGGCGGCCAGCTCCGCGCGCGCGGCCACCGGGTCCTCCGCGGCGGCCAGCTCCCTGCGGTGGATGATCCCAACGGCCGGCTGCGCGCCCATCACGCCGATCTCTGCGCCCGGCCACGCGAACACGAGGTCCGCGCCGAGGTCCTTCGAGTTCATCGTGATGAAGGCGCCGCCGTAGGCCTTGCGCAGGATCACAGTGATGCGCGGCACGGTCGCCGCCGCGAAGGCGCGCACGAGCGTCGCGCCGAAGCGGATCACGCCCGCCTGCTCCTGCCGCGTCCCCGGCATGAAGCCGGGCGTGTCGACGAGCACGACGAGCGGGATCCCGTACGCGTTGCAGGTCTCCACGAATCTCGCGCCCTTCTGCGAGGACTCGGCGTCGAGCACGCCGCCGAGGTAGCGCGGCTGGTTCGCGATCACGCCGACCGGGCGCCCGTCGATGCGCGCGAAGCCGGTCACGATCGATCTCGCCCAGCGCGGCTGGATCTCCAGCAGCGAGCCGCCGTCGACGATCCCGGCGATCGCGTCGCGCACGTCGTAGACCTGGCGCGGATCGTCCGGCACCGCGGCGCCCGGGTCGGCCAGCTCCGGCTCGACCGAGAGCGTGCGCGGCAGTCCCGCCTCGCTGTGCTGCGGCAGGTAGGACAGCAGCGAGCGCGAGAGCGTCGCAGCGGCACGGTCGTCGGCGACGACGAGGTCGCAGACGCCGTTGCGGTCGTGGACCTTGTGCCCGCCCAGCTCGGCGGCGGTCACGTCCTCGCCCATCACGTCCTTCACGACGCCCGGGCCGGTCAGGAACATCGCCGCGTTCTCGGTCATCAC
>DATHEP010000576.1:0-9786 GCA_035318525.1 Conexibacter sp. | reverse complement strand
GACTTCCGACCGAGCTGCTCGAGGTCACCTGGTTGCAGGGAGTGCGAGCAGCCGCGTGAAGTCGCGCGGGTCGCGGCGGATGCGGGCGGGCTGAGCCGTCGCGTCGGAGCCGGGCGCGGCGGTGGTGCGCTTGGCGACGACGACGTCCGCCGGGTCGCGCAGGAGCTTCAGTCGGCCCTCGGCGATCAGCTGCTCGTCGACGGCGCCGAGCTTGCCCTCGAAGGAGGAGAAGACGGGCGTGCCGAGCGCGACGGCCTCGCGGTTCATCGTGCCGCCCGCGGAGACGACGAGGTCGGCGTAGGCGATCAGCGACTGGGCGTCGATCGCGCGCTCGGGGATCGTGAAGCCGCCGGCCGCGGTCAGCTCGGCACGCTGCTCAGGCGTGCGCGGCAGCACGACCGCCTGCGCGCCCTCGTCGCGCAGCCGCTGCAGCACGGCGCCGAACGTGTCGTGCTCGAAGCGGTGGTACAGGGACACGGCCGGTGGGGTGCGCACGACGACGATCGGCTCGGCGGGGTCGAGCGCGAGCTCGTCGAGCACCGCCGGGTCGGGCTCGAAGTCGGCGAGGTAGTACTCCTCCTTCAGGCCCGCGTAGGGATGGAACTTGCGCATCGGCGCGTAGCGCGCCAGGCGCGACAGCGGGATCGCCTCCGGCACCACGACCGCCTGCGCCAGCCGGCAGTTGACCGTGTGCTGGACCTTCGCCCACTCGTAGTCGAACGTGGTCGAGCAGGGGATCCGCAGCAGCGCGGCCGCGACGGTGACGTCGTTGGAGCCGTGGCCGAGCGCGAGGTCGAACGGGCCGTGGCGGCGCGCCCAGCGCACGAGCGCGCCGGAGCGCTGCGCGAGGCCGGCCCCCTTGGCGGCGAAACGGCCGCCGCGGTGGCGGCCGATCGCCGTGCAGTCGATCCCGAAGCGCTCGCACAGCGCGAGCGTCTGTGCGAAGTCGCGCGCGGTCACGAGCACCTCGTGGCCGTCGGCGCGCAGCACGTCGATCACGGGCCGCATGACGAGCACGTGCGGCGAGTTGGTGAGGTCGATCCAGACGCGCATGAGCCGCGGGCGAACCCTAGCGACGCACCGGGCCGGCGCCCGTCCCGCGGCGCGGTGGGCCGGTGCACCTCGTTACCCTTCGGCGCTCGATGCTCGTCCTCGCCTCCATCACCGAGCCGCTGATCAACTTCGCGACCGATGTCGTCGACGCGATGGGCCTGCCCGGGATCTTCGTGCTGATGACGCTCGAGAGCGCGTGCATCCCGATCCCCTCCGAGGCGACGATGCTGTTCGCCGGCTTCGCGGTCTCCAGAGGCGAGTACTCGCTGATCGCGGCGACGCTCGTGGGCTCGTTCGCGAACCTGGTCGGCTCGTGGATCGCCTATGCCGTCGGCTACTACGGTCGCATCGAGCTGCTCGAGAAGCACGGCAGAAAGCTGCACGTCAAGCCGCATCACCTGCAGCAGGCCGACAGATGGTTCGAGCGCTACGGCGACGCCGCGGTCTTCTTCACGCGCATGCTGCCGATCGTGCGCACGTTCATCTCGCTGCCGGCCGGCGTCGCGCGGATGCCGTTCGTGCGCTTCTCCGTGCTGACGTTCCTCGGCTGCATCCCGTGGGTCTTCATGCTCACGTTCATCGGCAAGCAGGCGGGCGACAACTGGGCGGACTGGAAGGACAGCCTCCACTACTTCGACTACGCGGTCGCCGCGATCATCGTCGCGACCGCCGCCTACTACGGCCTGCGCTGGTATCGCAACCGCGACGACGACGACGCCGACGGCGGCGGCGGCGCGAGCGAGCCCGCCGCCGAGCCGGCAGCCGACGTCTCCGCGTGACGCGGGCCGGGCACCCGGCGGACAGCGGCGTGCAGCCGCCCCTCGACCTTCCCCTGCGCGAGGCGCTCGCGCTCGGCGTGCTGCATGGGCCCGCCGAGCTGCTGCCGATCTCCTCCTCCGGTCATGTCGCGCTCGTCCCATGGCTCGGCGGCTGGTCCTACTGCGAGCTCGACGCGGACCTGCGCAAGTCCTTCGAGGTCGCGCTGCACGCCGGCACTGCCGCGGCGCTGCTGATCGGTCTGCGCGCCGAGGTCGGCGAGGCGGCACGCGGGCTCGACCGCCGCCGGCTGACGCTGATCGCGCTGTCGTTCGCGCCTGCGGGGATCCTCGCGTTCGCGCTCGAGCGGCCGATCGAGCGCCATCTCGGCACGCCGGCCACGACCGCGGCCGGGCTCGTGCTCGGCGCGCTCGCGATGGCCGCCGCCGATCGCGCGCCCCAGGAGCGCGACCGCGACCAGGCGAGCGCCGCCGATGCGCTCGTGCTCGGGCTCGCGCAGGCATGCGCGCTCGCGCCGGGCGTCTCGCGCAACGGCGCGACGCTCGCGGCAGCGCGGCGGCGACGCTTCACGCGCGAGGACGCAAACGCGCTCTCGCGCCACGCGGCGCTGCCGCTCATCTTGGCCGCGACGGCACTGAAGGGCGTGCGGCTGTGGCGCCGCGGCCTGCCGCGGCGCCTGCACGCGGCGTTCGCGCTCGGCACGGCGGCGTCGTTCGCCTCGACGCTCGCCTCGACGTGGCTGATCCGGCAGGTCGAGCGCGACCGCTCGCTCGCGCCGTATGCGGCGTACCGGCTCGTGCTCGCGGGCCTCGTCGCCGCACGGCTGCGGCGCGGCCGCGTGCGCTGAGAACAGGTTCTAAGCGCGGGTCGCGCGTCAGGCGGCCGGACCGCAGCTCAACCATCTCGCGCAGACGCCGATGTAAAGGACAGAGCCACGATGGCCTTGCCCGCCGACATCCGGTCCGACCAGCGCCCGGGGGGACCTGCCTCCCCGCGGCTCGTCCTGCGCGGCGAGCACGGCGGCGTCCACTCGCTCGCGCACGTCAACGACGGGCTCGGCGCGGCCCTTGCGGCGCGCGGCCACGCGATCGTGCGGCGCGCGCCGCGCAGCGGCCAGTTGCCGCTCGACTGCCCGACGGTCACGCACTGCTGGCCGCCCGACTTCGCGCCCGGCAGCGAGGGTCCGACGATCGCGATCCTGCCGTGGGAGGTCGGCTCGCCGCCACGCGCGTGGGTGCGCGAGGTGCGCGAGCGCGTCGACCGCGTGTGGGTGCCGAGCGCGTTCGTGCGCGACGGCTACGTCGCGGGCGGGATGCCGCCGGGCATCGTCGACGTGGTCCCCAACGGGGTCGACCTCGACCGCTTCACGCCGGGCCGTCCTGGCCTGAGCTCGTCAGGCGACCCTGGGGCAGGACAGCGGCCGGGGGACGCGGCGGCGGGCGACGCCGCCTGCACCTTCCTGTTCGTCGGCGGGACGATCTGGCGCAAGGGGATCGACGTGCTGCTCGCCGCGTGGGCGCGCGCGTTCGACCCGCATGACGACGTGCAGCTCGTCGTCAAGGACGTCGGCGTCGAGACCTCCTACAAGGGCCAGACGGCGGGCGCGGACGTGCGCTCGCTCGCCGCGCGCGACGACGTCGCGCGCGTCCACTACGTGACCGAGGACCTGCCGCCGGCCGAGCTGCCGGCGCTGTACCGCGCGGCCGACGTCGTCGTGCTGCCGTACCGCGCCGAGGGCTTCTGCCTGCCGGCGCTGGAGGCGATGGCCTGCGGCGTGCCGGTGATCCACACCGCCGCCGGCCCGACCGGCGAGTTCTGCCCGCCCGACGCCGGCTGGGCGCTGACGTCGCGGCGCGTCGAGTTCGAGGCACGCACCTATGCCGGCCCGACCGCCGGCCCGGCGTGCGCGCTGGAGGTCGATCCGGACGTGCTCGCAAGCGCGCTGCGCGCCGCCGCCACTGCCGGATCGGACGGCCGCAGGGTGCGCGGCGAGCACGCGCGACGTGCCGCCGAGCGGATGAGCTGGGACGCGGCGGCCGCGATCGCCGACGAGCGCCTCGCCGAGCTCGCGCGCAGCGCACCGCCGCGCTGGGCGCGCGCGGTCGCGCCAGCACAGCTGGAGGCGCGCGGCACCGCCGTGCTCTACGCGCCCGCCTGGGAGCGACCGCAGACGTGGGAGCCGACGCTGCGCGCGTGGGCGGTGACGATCAGCGGGGACGACGACGTGACGCTCGTGCTGGCCGCGCCGCCCGGCGAGCGCGACGCACTCGCGCCGCGGGTGCTGGCCGCGCTCGAGGCGTCTGGCCGCGCGGCCAGAGGATTGCCCGACGTGCTGCTCGACGACCCGCCGTCCGACCGCCTCGACGGGCTCGTGGCCCGCTGCGACGCGATCCTGCTCGACGACGTCGCGACGCGCAGGCGATCGGCGGGGCCGGCGATGCGCCGCGGCCTGCGCACGCTCGCCGGCGACCCGCCGGCGCTCGCCGCCTTCGCCGCGCACGTGCGCGGCGGGGCTGCCGCGCCGCGCCAGATCGCCGCCTGATCGACCGCTGTGCGGTGCATCGCGCCGTCGCTCGTTCCACCTCGCCCGCCCGCGTGGGAGGGAAGAGCGCCTCGGCCAGGGGGATTCGGCCGAGGCGCTCACTCCTCCTCGTGCCGCGAAGATGGGGGACGCGGCACGGGGTGTAGGGGGACGCACGCGGCCGAGGGAGAACCCCTGCCTCAGCGTCCGAATAAGAAAATACAACTCATTGGTGGGGATTTCCACCACTATCGTGCCTGGTATCGCAGCGATCGGTTGGGCAGGGTCTCGGACCAGTGCCAGACCGGGATCCAGATCCACGCCTGCTGGTGCTCGGGAGAGCGCTCCGGAAGGCTCGTCGCGAGCGCGATCTGTCGCAGGAGGTGGTCGGCCAGCGCGCCGGCATGCACGCGAACCACGTCGGCACGATCGAGCGCGGCACGAAGGACCCGCGCGCCACGACCTTGCTGCGCCTGTGCGAGGCGCTCGGCATCTCGCCCGCCGAGCTGTTCAGCGGCTATGGACCGGACAACGGCAGCGCGGCGGCGAGACCGAGAGCGGCCTGACCTGACGGCGCGCGAGCAGCTCAACCGCTCTCGCGCAACCGTCTCTTGAGCACCTTGCCCGTCGGGTTGCGCGGGATCTCGTCGAGAACGACGATCTCGCGCGGCAGCTTGTAGCGCGCCAGCCGCTCGCGCAGGTAGTCGGCGAGCGCTGCCTCGGTGACGGTCTCGTCGCCCTGCGGCACGACGAACGCGCGCAGGCGCTGACCGAAGTCCGGGTCCTCGACGCCGATCACGGCCGCGTCGGCCAGCTGCGGATGGCCGGCGAGCGCGTCCTCGACCTCCTGCGGGTACACGTTCTCGCCGCCCGACAGGATCATGTCGTCGTCGCGGCCGTCGACGAACAGGCGCCCTGCGGCGTCCATGTGGCCGACGTCGCCGATCGACATCAGCCCGTTCACGACCTCGCGCGACCCGCCGGCGGTGTAGCCGTCGAACACGAGCCCGCTGCCGACGAACACGCGCCCGGTGACGCCAGGCGGCAGCTCGCGGCCGCCGACGTCGAGCACCTTCATCGTCGTCCCGCGCGGCGGGCGGCCGACGGTGCCGGGCGCGGCGCGCAGGTCGGCCGGGCCGGCCAGCGAGGCGAAGCCGACCTCGGTCGAGCCGTAGAGGTTGAACAGCACGTCGCCGAAGGCGTCCATGAAGGCGGTCGCGACGTCGGGCGCGAGCGGCGCGCCGGCCGAGCCGACCGCGCGCAGCGTGCTCGTGTCGTGCCGCGCGCGCTCGTCGGGTGGCAGCGCAAGGATCCGCTGAAGCATCACGGGCACGCCGACGAGGTGCGTCGCGCGATGCGTCGCGACCGCCTCCAGCGCGGCGAGCGGGTCGAAGCGGCGGCACAGGACCACAGGCGCGCCGATGAACAGCGCGAGGCCGAGGAACGCGAGGCCGAAGCCGTGGAAGATCGGCGGGCCGATCACGATCGGGTCGCGCGCGTGCGGCGTCATCTGCTCCAGCAGCGAGGTCAGCGGGCCGAGCGTCGCCGACGCGGACGGCTCACGCGCGGCGCCCTTCGGCGCCCCCGTCGTGCCGGAGCTGAGGATCACGAGGCTGCCGGGCGTCGGTGGCGCAGGCGGGGTCGGCGCGCGCGAGGCGGCGAGCGCATCGAGCGTGGCGACGCCGGCAGGCGGCTCTCCGTCGTGCCATGCGAGCACGCGTGCGCCGGTCGCGCCCGCCGCGTCGAGCGCGGGGCCGAACTCCTCGTCGTGGACGATCGCGGCCGGCTGGTGGGGCGCGAGCGCCTGCTCGAGCTGCGGGCCGGGGAAGTCGGTGTTGAGCAGCAGCAGGTCGGCGCCGAGGCGCGAGGCGGTCAGCATCGCCTCGACGAAGCCGCGGTGATTGCGGCACATGACGGCCAGGTCGCGGGGTGGGCGGGATCCGGTCACGCCGAGCTCACCGCGCAGCCCGGCCGCGATCCGCTCAGCGCGCGCGTCCAGCTCGGCGAACGTGAGCGTGCCGCGCTCGTCGATCACCGCCAGCCCGTCCGGGTCGCGCGCGGCGCTGACGGCGCAGCCGCCAGCGGCGCCCAGGCCCAGCGCGCGCGCCGCCCGCGCCGCCTGCAGCGCGCGCCGCGGCGGCAGCGGCTTGAGCGCGCCGGCGCCGGCGAGCGCCCGCAGCGCCGGCAGCGCCATGCCCGCCACTGCGCGCGCCTCGGCGAGCCGCTCGTTCATCGCGCGCCTCCGCCGGCCGTGAAGCGGCGCGTGTAGAAGCGGACGAGGCGCTCGCTGGTGCCACGCGCGCCGGTGTCGATCAGCGCCGCGGCGATCGCCCACCAGGGCTGGATCGCGATCGGGCGCTCGACGATCGCGCGACAGACGAGGCCGGCGGCCCCGTCGGGCGACAGCCCCGGCACGAGGCTGAAGTCGTCCGTCGGCGCGCTCATGCGCGTGTGCACGAGCGCCATGTACAGCGACGTCGCGGTCACGCCATCGCGTCGCGTCTCGGCGGCGACCGAACGAAGCCACACGTCGAAGGCCGCCTTCGACGCCTGGTAGGCAGACCAGCGCGGCGTCGGCGGCAGCAGCACGCCGACCGTCGAGACGTTGACGACGTGGCCGGAGCCGCGTGCGCGCATGCCCGGCAGGAGGGCGAGCAGCAGCCGCACCGGCCCCAAGTAGTTGATGTCCGCGGTGCGCGTGAAGTCGTGGAAGCGATCGTACGATCTGTCGATCGCGCGGCGGATCGACTTGCCGGCGTTGTTGACGACGACGTCAGGCGGTCCGTGCTCGGCGAGGATCCGCTCCGCGAGCGCCGGCACCGCCCGCTCCAGGTCGGTCAGGTCACACGGGTACACGTACGCCGCGCAGCCCTCCGCGCGCAACCCGGCCGCCAGCTCCTCGAGCCGGTCCGCCGAGCGGGCGACGAGCAGCACGCTTGCGCCGGCGCGCGCCAGGCGCAGCGCCGTGCTGCGGCCGATCCCGTGCGAGGCGCCGGTCACGAGCACGACCTGCCCGGCGACCGCCTCGCGCAGCCGCTCGGGGCTCGGCGCCCCGCCGGGGTTCCAGCCGCGGGAGGCGAGTCGTCGCGCGATCCGCGCGACCCCGTTATGGTCTTGACTCTTGTTCAAGAGTGATGAGACTAACGGTGTTCCCCATGTGCGCGTTGCGATCGTCGGCGGCGGCCTGAGCGGGATCGGCGCGACCGTCATGCTGCGCCGCGCGGGCATCGGCGACGTCGTCGTGTTCGAGCGCGCCGACGAGGTCGGCGGCACGTGGCGCGACAACACGTACCCCGGCTGCGCGTGCGACGTGCCCTCGGCGCTGTACTCGTTCTCGTTCGCGCCGAACCCGGCGTGGGGGCGCCTCTACGCCGGGCAGCCGGAGATCCGCCAGTACGCGCGCGACGTCGCGCGCGAGCACGGCGTCGACGAGCATGTCGTGACGGGCGCCGACGTCACCTCCGCCGCGTGGGACGAGTCCGCGCAGCGCTGGCGGATCGAGACGACGAAGGGCACGTGGACCGCGCAGGCGATCATCTCCGCGACCGGCCCCTGGAGCGAGCCGGTGCTGCCCGACGTTCCCGGGCTCGACGCGTTCGGCGGCAAGGTCTTCCACTCCTCCCGCTGGGACCACGACCACGACCTGACGGGCGAGCGCGTGGCGGTGATCGGGACCGGCGCCTCGGCCGTCCAGTTCGTGCCGAAGATCCAGCAGCAGGCCGGGCAGGTGACCGTCTACCAGCGCACGGCCCAATGGGTCCTGCCGAAGCTCGACCGCCACGTCACGGCGTTCGAGCAGGCGCTCTTCCGGCGCGTGCCGCTCACGCAGAAGGCGCTGCGCGAAGCGATGTACTACTCGTTCGAGCTGGCTGGCTTCGCCGAGCGCAACCCGCGCTGGATGAGCGGCTTCCAGCGGATCGCGCGGCGGCACCTCGAGCGCTCCGTGCCGGACCCGGCGCTGCGCGCCGCGCTGATGCCCGACCACACGCTCGGGTGCAAGCGGATCCTGTTCTCGAACGACTGGTACCGCGCGCTCACCCGCGAGAACGTCGAGCTGGTGCCGCACGCCGTCACCGAGGTCCGCGCCGGTGGGCTCGTCGACGCCGACGGCGTCGAACGGCCCGCCGACACGCTGATCCTCGGTACCGGCTTCGGCATCACCGAGATGCCGATCGCCGCGCGGGTGCGCGGGCGCGGCGATCGCACGCTCGACGAGGTGTGGGACGGCAGCCCGACCGGCCACGTCGGCACCGTCGTCCACGGCTTCCCGAACCTCTTCATGATCCTTGGCCCGAACGTCGGCAACGGCCACACCTCGGCGACCGTGATCATCGAGATGCAGGTCGAGTTCGCGATCGAGACGCTGAAAGCGTTGGAGCGCGACGGGCTGGCAAGTGCCGACGTGCGACCGGACGTGCAGGACGCCTTCAACGAGGAGGTCCAGCGGCGCGTGCAGGGGACCGTCTGGAACGCCGGCGGCTGCCGCAGCTACTACCTCGACCGCAACGGCAGAAACAGCACGATCTTCCCCGGCTCGACGCTCGAGCTGAGGCGGCGGATGCGCTTCGTGCCGGGCGACTACGCCCTGGTGCCGTCGTCCGCAGGTGACCCGCTTGCGGTCACCGCAGGGCGAAACCCGTAGAGCTCCCCCGCGACGGCCTGAGACGCGCAGGAGACGACGGCCCGCCGTCGTAACCCGAGAGCTGGAGACCGCTCCGCGTCTCCGCCACCGTCTTCAGGAGGATCCATGAGCAGTGTCGAGTTCGTCGTCGTGGAGGAACCGGAGCCGCGCGGGCCGTCGGCCTATGCAGCCGAGCTGATCGGCACGTTCCTGCTCGTCTTCTTCATCTGCGGATTCTTGTCGGTCGCGTCGGCCGGCGGGTTCGACCTCGCCGGGCTCGCGCTCGCGCACGCCTTCATCCTGATGGTGCTGATCTACGCGCTCGGCGGCACCTCGGGCGCGCACTTCAACCCGGCCGTCACCGCCGCGCTGTGGTGGCTGAAGAAGATCTCCACCCCCAACGCGGTCGCCTACGTGATCTGCCAGTGCGTCGGCGGCATCCTCGGCGCGCTCGCGGTGCTGATGTTCTTCAACGACGTGGGCGACGCCGTGAACTACGGCGCGACCGCGATCAACGGCGAGGTCCTGCAGGGCGGCTCGGTGTGGCTCGCGCTGCTGGCCGAGGCGCTCGGGACGTTCCTGCTGATGTGGGCGATCATGGGCCTCGCGGTCAACCCGCGCGGCGAGGCGGCGCTCGCCGGGCTCGGGATCGGCGCGGCGCTCGGCGTCGGCGTGATGGTCTTCGGCCCCGCGACGGGCGCCGGCTTCAACCCCGCCCGCTGGCTCGGCCCGGCGATCGCCTCCGGCGAGTTCTCCGACTTCTGGGTCTACATCGTCGGTCCCATCATGGGGGCCGTGGCCGCGGCGATCGTCT
>DATHEP010000575.1:0-2609 GCA_035318525.1 Conexibacter sp. | reverse complement strand
CGCGGCGACTGGCTCGTATCTGCTGCCGTTCAGGGGCACGTCGACGGTCAGGTCGCTGTCGTTGAGGCGGCGCGCCGCGGCACGACGTGCGTTGGAGGTGTCGCTGACGTTGTGCGACCAGCGGTACGCGACGCCGAGGGGCGCGACGTTGCCCGCCTCCACCACGGCCGGGTGCGCCGTCGTCGTCGTGGGGACGCTGCCCGCATAGAGCAGGAGGACGCCTGCCGCCGCAAGGACGAGGACTACCCATCGAGCCATCCCGGCCCGCGCGATCGCCTGCATTGATGATCTCCAACGTTTGAATGACCGCCGTCGCGACACGGCGTGGGACCCGAGGAATCGGGCGCGGCTGGCAACCTAGTACAGAGACGGGACGCCGACGTCGCCGCGAGCGTTTCGCGTTCGATCCCGGGACCGAAGCTGCACGACTCGCGTCACCTGTAACTCTCACCGTCGAGGTACTCGACCGCGCTCGCGCGGCGGAAGATGAGGTCGTCTTCCTCGTCGCCGAGGTAGACGCCCACCTTGTCGCTGTCGGGATAGACGGTCGCGGTCGGCCAGACGACCTCCGACCACATCACGACCCGGGCGGGCGCGTCGCTGTCGTTGCGCACCTGATGCGCACCGGCCGGGCCGGTCGCGAAGAACAGCAGCTCGTGCGGCGCCAGCTCACGCGTGCCCTCCGGCGTGCGCACCGAGGGGCGGCCGTCGAGCACGAGCAGCCACTCCTCCTCTCCGTGCTCGTAGTGGTACGGACAGACCGCCTGCCCCGGCGGCAGCTCCCAGACGGTCGCGCCGGTGCGCTCGGCGCCCAGGTCGGGGCCCAGTCGAACGCTGCCGGCGCGGAAGCCCGCGGGGTCGTCGGGGTCGTAGGCGAACGGCAGGTCGTCGCTGAGACGCAGGGGGCGCACAGGACGATCATCGCCCTCGTGAGCAATAGTTATTCGCATGAGCGCCGCCCGCGAGCTCCACGACATCGAGACGCGCGCCGACTGCGAGCGCCTCGTACGCGCTTTCTACGGGCGGGCGCTGAAGGATCCGGTGATCGGCTGGCTGTTCGTCGACGTCGCGAGAATCGACCTGGAGGCGCACGTGCCGGCGATCACGTCGTTCTGGGAGACGATCCTGCTCGGCGTCCGCTCCTACGACGGGTCGCCGTTCCCGCCGCACGCCGAGGTCCACGCGAAGGCGCAGCTGAAGGCCGGCCACTTCGGCCGCTGGCTCGCACTGTGGACGATGACGGTCGACGAGCTGTTCGCCGGCGAGCGCGCGGATCTCGCGAAGGCGCACGCGGTGCGCGTCGCGCAGGCGTTCCACCGGCGGCTGCAGGCGTTCCCGTCGCCGGGGAACCCGGATCCGACGGTTGAGCGGCCTGGCGCGATCACGGTCACGACGCACGGTCCGTCGGCCGACCGCGGTATCACTGACCCGGATGAGCCCGGGTCGGGAGCCTGAGCGGACGCGTCGCCCGGCGCTGCTGCTCGGCGCGTCCGTGTGCCTGGTGGCACTGGCGCTCGGCGGGGTGCTCGGCGCGGCGAGCGCGACGGCCGCGAGACCGCGCCGCGGCGGCCTCCCCTCCGGCCAGCCGTTCACGCTCGCCTGGGGCGGCGACGTGACGCTCGGATCCTCGTACGGGAACCCGCCGAACGCGGCGCGCGGGCTACTGACGGCGGTCGCGCCGTCGCTGCGAGCGGCCGACGTGGGCGCGGTGAACCTCGAGGGCACGCTCGGGAGTGGCGGGGCGTCGAAGTGCGGTGGCGGCGGCGGTGGGAACTGCTTCGCGTTCCAGGCGCCCGCGGCGAACGCGGCGGGGCTGTCGGTCGCGGGCGTCGACGTCGTGAACCTCGCGAACAACCACGCGTTCGACTTCGGTGCCGCCGGGATGGCCGCGACGATCCGCGCGCTCGACGCGCAGCGGATCGTGTACACCGGCCGGCCCGGCGAGATCCGCGTGCTGCGCCTCCCCTACGCGCGCGTCGCGTTCGTCGGCTTCTCCTCGTATCCGTGGAGCGCACCGATCGGCGACCTGGCGGCCGTGCGCTCGCTCGTGAGCGCGGCGACGCGGCGCGCGAACGTCGTCGTCGCGTTCATCCACGCGGGCGCCGAGGGCGCGGACAAGGTCCACACGCCCGACCGCGACGAGATCGCCTTCGGCGAGAACCGCGGCAACGCGCGCGCGTTCGCACGCACCGCGATCGACGCCGGCGCCGACCTCGTCGTCGGCTCGGGCCCGCACGTGCTGCGCGGGATCGAGCTGCGCCGCGGCCGCCTGATCGCCTACTCGCTCGGCAACCTCGCCGGCTACCGCAACTTCGGCATCGGCCCGATGACCGGGATGAGCGGGCTGCTGCGCGTCCGCCTCGGTCCGGACGGCACCTTCATGTCCGGCGCGTTCACCTCGCTGCGCCTGAGCGGGGTCGGGATCCCGGCGGTCGACCCCAGCGGCGCGTCCGCCCAGCTCGTCTCGCGCGTCTCACGCCAGGACTTCGGGGCGAACGGCGTCACGATCGCCGACGGCCGGCTCGTCCCCCACGCCGGCTTCCGCCGCGCGCTGCCGCTTGCGCGGGGGCGGCGGTGACGCCGGCCTGCGGATCCACAATATTCATCGT
>DATHEP010000574.1:0-9870 GCA_035318525.1 Conexibacter sp. | reverse complement strand
GTCCACGTCAGTTGAAGCTCTTGACGAGCGACTCGGTGACCAGGCCCCAGCCGTCCACGAGGACGAACAGGAGGATCTTGAACGGCAGCGAGATGAAGACCGGCGGCAGCATGATCATGCCCATCGACATCAGCGTCGAGGCGACGATCAGGTCGATCACGAGGAACGGCAGGAAGATCAGGAAGCCGATCTGGAACGCCGTCTTCAGCTCGCTCACGATGAACGCGGGGATCAGGACGGTCGTCGGGATGTCAGCGCGCGTTCTCGGCTGCTCTCTCGTCTTCGAGAGGCGCACGAAGAGGGCGAGGTCGCCCTTGCGCGTCTGGTCGAACATGAACTCGCGCAGCGGCGCCTCGGCGCGTCTGATCGCCTGCGCCTGGGTGATCTGCTTGGCCTGCAGCGGGTCCCACGCGTCGTTCTTGATCGCGTTGAAGGTCGGCGCCATCACGAACAAGGTGAGGAAGAGCGCGATGCCGACGAGCACCTGATTCGGCGGCGCCGTCGGCGTGCCGATCGCGGTGCGGATGAAGCCGAGGACGATCAGGATGCGGGTGAAGCCGGTGACGGTGAACAGCAGCGCCGGGATCAGCGTCATCGCTCCCAGCAGCAGCAGGATCTGAACCGCGTTCGAGCCCTCCGCCTTCATCCGCGGACCGTCCAGGAGCGGAGCGTGTCGACAGCGGATCTCGCTCCCCGCCCACCTGCGGGCAGGGCGAGCTTCGGGCGGGGCGCGTCGGCGGCGCCGCGGGACAGCGCGGCCTTGCGCGCGTTCGCGATCGCCGCCGGGCTCAGCGCGGCCGGCAACGCGAGGCGCGGGCGGACCTTCCTCGGTGCGCTCTCCTCGGCCGGCAGGATCAGCATGCCGTCGTCGTCGACGAGCCCGGCGGCGCGCGCCTCCTGCTCGGTGTAGGTGCGGATCGGGACGACGCCCTGCTCGGCGACGCCGAGGAGGACGAGCTCGGTGCCGGCGCGCACGAGCTGGACCGAGCGGCCGGAGCCGAGCGGGACGCTCGCGAGCGCGGCGAGGCCGGAGCCGGTGGCGCGCGGCTGGCGCGACGCCTTGACCTGTCTGAGGACCCACGCGACGCCGTAGATGACGCCGATCACGATCGCCAGGCCGACGATCGTGCGCACGAGCGAGCCGCCTCCGCCGCCGACCTGGGTCGCGCCGGGGTCGCTCGCGCCGGTGAAGTCGATCGGGGTCGCCTCCTCGGCGGCGCCCGGAGGCGCGCTCGGGCCGGCGACGGAGCCGGCACCCGCGGACGCCCCCGCCGCGAAGGCGGGTGCGGGCACGGCGAGCAGCAGCGCGACGGCAGCGACCGTCGCGGCCACCCTTGTGAGCAGGGAAGCCTGGTTCATCGAGGGACGACTCCTGAGGGAAGAGTCGTCCCGGGTATTC
This sequence comes from Conexibacter sp., assembly GCA_035318525.1. Lineage (GTDB taxonomy): Bacteria > Actinomycetota > Thermoleophilia > Solirubrobacterales > Solirubrobacteraceae > Conexibacter. The sequence continues at coordinate 8,471 of DATHEP010000574.1, read as the reverse complement.
GGCACGGCTCCTACGGCCTTTAGCGGATCCGACGACGGTCGGTCCCCGCAGGCGGGCGACCGTCAGTGCCGAGTCGGTCTGGCGAGCGCGAGGTGGTTATCCGGAAGTCCCTCCCCCTCCACCAGGCCCTCGATCTGCACACTCACACTCAGCACACAGTCTTGATGTTGGGTGAGCTGATCCCAGAAGACTGCGCCGTAGGGCTTGACGAAATCGCTCAGATACCGCTCGAAAAACGAACCATGGACGATGTCCACGACATCGAACTCCGGCGTGTACCACCGCTCCCGATCGTAGTGCTGATCCAACGGCCGCCGGACAACGGCTCGGACCCAGCGGACCGGCTGTGCGTCGACCGGGTGATCCGACGCACGGACCAAGACCATCGGTGCGTCAACGACAGCAACAGCGATCGGCAAGCGAAGCACAGCCGAGCCGCCGGCATGTTCCTGATGGTGTGACCAGTAGTAGTCGAGCGCCTTGGTCAGCGGCAGCAGCAGCGCCCGGTACGGCTCCTCTCCGGACATCTCGACCTTCTTGCCTTTCGGGATCGCCTTGGTGAAGCTAGACACGACCACAGGCTGCGTGACGAACTCGTGACCAAGCAGCTCAAGAAACTGTGTGATCGGCACCTTCACCTCATACGGCGCGCTGCTCCAACGCCACTCGGTGCCATCTCCCGTCGCCGGCTGCACGGTCATCAGGCCTGTCCCCAACCCGGTTACGGGCGGAAACTGGCGGAAGGCCGGCGGTGCAACCGCCTCGACGAAGACATACGGATGCTGGCTCTGCTTGCACTCGACGAGCAGCCCTAGGGTCGTACTCGCCACTCCACCAGACGTTTGATGGGGCGTGGCAGAGGGTCTCCACTCGCCGACGACATCGAGTGTGCGACGGGCGCCCGACTCCTCATCGGTGTACGCCCACTCCTCCCAAACCTCAAAGCCGGCTTCGACGAGCTGCCTAGCAACTACCGCTTGGAGCGGATAACCCGACGAGATCACCGCGGTGTGGAACGCGTCCGGATCCATCCCACCCGGAAGCTCCGCTCTCAGCTCTGCATCGTCTGTGTTCGCGGTGTCGCGCGTCCCGGTGCCTTCGCTCATCGCGCTGAGCCTATGCCGAAGCGGCGACGTTGAACGGCGCCACCTCGTTGACGCGCCACGTCTATCCTCGACCGGCGATGACCTACACGAGCGACGAAGGACGCAGAGAGCTGCTGGAGGCGACCGCCGAGGCGGCCGAGTCGATCGGCGTGGCGCTGGCTGCGCTCGGCGAGGCGTACGAGCTCGTGGACGACGACGCGGCCGACCGGCTGGAGGCCGAGCTGTTCGGCCCGGTGCAGGCGGCGTACGGGCGGGCGAAGCGCGGGCATGCGGAGTTCGCCGCCCGCCACGGGCTGGAGGCACACGCGTTCGCGGCGGCCACGCCGCCGCAGGTCCCGCCGTCGGCGGGCGCCCTGGGCTTCGTGGAGTCGGCGGTCGAGACCGCCCAGCACGCCGACGACATCCTCTCCGAGCTGCAGGACTCGATGCTGCCGGTCGAGGTCGGCGACCCCGAGCTGCGCGCCGCGATCGCCGAAGTGCGCACGCGGCTCGGCGAGGTCCCGGGCAGAGCGCACGAGCTGCTGCGGACGCTCGGGCGCTGAGCCGCCCGTTTGCTTGGCGGCCGCCGAGCGATCACAGCTCGATGCTGTAGACAACTCGCCCAGGCTGCGGCACCCTCGATCCCGATGCCGATCCGTCGCACACCAGACCGCGCTTTCGCTGACGGCTTCCGAGCCGGCATCCGCAGCGTCGTGACCGGCCGTTCGGAGCCGCCGCACCTGATCGTCAGGCGTCTCGTGGGCTCCCCCGAGACTGACCGGGTGGCGCGTCACGAGGACATGCGCGCCTTCGGCGCGGACGTCGACCGAGGACGCGAGGATGGCCTCCGCGGGTAACCGGGCCGAGGTCAGCCCGCACAGCAGCCAGGACACGGCAGTGACCGAGCCGCGGTCCGATGATCATTGGTGGCACTCGACGCGACTCGACGTAGGGCTGCGGCAATCACGCTATACGTCGCCGCTCCCGCCGGCAGACGACCTCGACCGATATGTCGCCCATGTCCCGGATGCCGCGGAACGACTCTTGGCCGCCGGCGAGCGAGAGCAGGCGCATCGCCACCAGATTGAGCGCCGGCTGGCAGCCATCGACGAGCAGTCGATGCCCCGCTTCTATGCCGGGCAGCGCCTTGGATACGCGATCAGCCTCGTGCTCGGGCTTGCCTACCTCGCCGTGATGGTGTTCGCGATCCTCCGCGGATACCCGCTGGCAGGCACCGGCGGCGCGGCGCTCGGTGTCGCTGCCGTGATCTGGGCGGTGCGGCGGCACCCGTCTGGAGTGCACTCGACGCCGCGCTGAGTACGCCGGCGCCGACACGCAGAACGACACGACCCGCCGCGAGGACGGGTCGTGTGTGGGTAGTGAGCCCGAGTCTCCATCTGACAACCGCGAACAAAGCGTAGGTCGCTGGCCAGCAACCGGTCTACAGCCGATGACTGTGACCTCAGCCGATCTGCCCCAGCCGGTAGCCGCGCCGCTTCGCGATCTTGGCGAGCAGCGGCATCACGAGCCGCTGGACCGGCTTCGGCGGGGCCGGTGGAAAGCTCATCTCGACCATGCCGCCGTAGGCGTCGAGCATCAGCGCGCCGTGCAGCCAGCCCTGGACCCCCTTCGGGATGCCGAGCTTGGTGATTCTGCCGGCGCGGCCGAGCGCGGCGCCAGCGGTGAGGAAGCCCTCGAGCCCGGGGTCGGGCGGGGTGGCGATGCAGACGACGTGCGCCTCGACGGAGCCGCGGTTGCGGTAGGCGTGGCGCATGCCGGCGGGGACGACGACCGTCTCGCCCGGCCCCGCGCCGACCCATCTGCGGCCGGCGAGGAACTCGGCGCGGCCTTCGACGACCGTGAAGCGCTCCTCCATCTTCGGGTGCACGTGCGGCGGCACGCCGCCGCCCGGGTCGACCCACATCTCGCATCTGACGGCCGGGGCGCCGTGCTCGTCCGTCGTCTGCTCGAATCTGAGCCGGTGTCTGAAGACCGGGTCGTGGACGGTCTGCGCGCTCATGGTCGCCCTCCGTTCCGCTTGCCTCGACGCGTAACCTAGTACTCGTTAGGCACAGTACCTAGGGAGCGTTAGGTTTGTCGAAGCAGGAGGTCCGCGCGCCGACCGGCGGGCGCAGACCCGACGGCGCGCACGAGCGCAGACCGCCGGCCCGACGCAGACGACTGCGGGCCGCCGAGCGGCGCGAGCTGATCGAGCGGGCAGCGACGGAGGTCTTTGCGGAGCACGGCTACGCCGGTGCGTCGATCGACGAGATCGCGCGCCGCTCCGGCGTCACGCCGCCGGTCGTCTACGACCACTTCGCCTCGAAGCTCGACCTCTTCACGCGCCTGCTGGAGCGCACGCGCGACGAGCTGCTGGCGATGTGGGTCGAGCAGCTTGCCGGCGTCGGCGAGCAGCCGACCGACGTGCGCATGCGACGCGCCTTCGCCGCTTGGGCCCGCTACGTCGAGGCCAACCGCTTCGCCTCGCGCATGTACTTCCAGGAGGCGACCGGCGACCCGGACGCGCGCGCCGCTCACCGCGCGATCCAGGCGCAGGGGCGCGCGGCGCTCGGCGCGATTGTCGGGCAGGAGCCCGCCGCCGAGCAGATCGCCGGCGGCACCGACCCCGAGGCGCTCGAGATGGCGGCCGAGGTGATCCGCGCCGGCCTCGCCGGGCTCGCGATCTGGTGGGACGAGCACCCGCACGTCGCGCGCGAGCGGATCGTGGAGACGGCGATGAGCGTCCTGTGGGTCGGGTTCGAGCGGCTGCAGGACGAGGCAGCCCAGAGCACGCCCGGATGATGCGGGTTCATCCACCCCACAGCCCCCGCAGCGGCACCGCCCACAGCCGGTCGCCGAAGGGCAGCGTGCGCTCTCCGGCGTAGATCACCACGCCCGTGACGAGGCGGTCGCCGACATGGTCGCGGAGGTGGATCAGCCCGCGGAAGTCCTCCGGGCGAACCGTCGCGCTGGCCTTTACCTCGATCCCGGCGATCTCGCCCGAAGGGCGCTCGACGATCACGTCGACCTCGCGGTCGCCGTCGCGGAGGTGCCAGAACGTCAGCGCCTCCTCGGCCCACGACGCCTGGCGCTCGAGCTCGGTCGCGACGAACGTCTCGAACAGGCTGCCGGCGAGCGCGTCCTCGGTCCTCAACCGCCGGGCGTCGGCGCCCACGAGGCCGGCCAGCAGCCCGGGGTCCGATACGTAGAGCTTCGGCGCCTTGACCTGGCGCTTGCCGAGGTTGACGTGCCACGGGCGGCGCGCGCGCACGAGGAACAGGCGCTCGAGCACGTCGACGTACGCTCTTGCGGTCTTGCCGTCGATGCCGGCGTCGCGCGCGAGCGCGTCGTAGCGGGCCAGCCCGCCGGAGCGGGCTGCGACAAGCCGCAGCAACGTGCCGACCGCTGTCGGATCGTGCACGCGCGCGGCATCGGGCACGTCGCGCTCGACGATCGACGCGACATACCCCTCGAAGAAGCGAGCGCGGGCAGGGCCCGATCGCCGACGTGCCTCCGGGAAGCCGCCAGTCAGCAGCAGGTCGGCGTAGGCGTCTCGTCCCACCGGCGCGTTCCGGACCGCGGGCACCGCGTCGCGGAACAGCCAGTCGAGCAAGTGCTCGCTCCTCCCGGCGAGCTCGCCCTGCGTGAACGGCCACAGCGTCAGGTAGTCGACGCGGCCGGGCAGCGCGTCGCCGACCGTCGGGATGCGCCTCAGGTTCGCCGAGCCGGTGACGAGGAACTGCCCCGGAGCGTCGTCGAGGTCGACGCGCGCCTTGATCGCGAGCAGCAGGTCGGGAGCGCGTTGGATCTCGTCGATGACCGTGCTGCGTCCGAGCCCGGCGACGAAGCCGCGCGCATCGCCGAGCGCGAGCGAACGAACGTCGTCGTCGTCGAGCGTCAGGTAGTCGGCGTGCAGATCGTCGGCGGCCAGCTTGCGCGCAAGCGTGCTCTTCCCCGCCTGACGCGGGCCGAGCAGCGCGACGACGCGGGCGCTCGCCATCGCTTCGAGCGCCGTCCCGGCGAGATTCCGAGGGACATAGCGAGATGCCATCTCGGAGAATCATAGCTGCTAACTCGGAAAATCTGTCCTGCTAACTCGGAAAATATTGCCCTGGAGCGGCCGGTCAGGCAACCGCCTTCGAGACCGCGCCCAGCAGCCTGTCGGTGTCGAACGGCTTGACGACGAAGTCCTTCGCGCCGGCCTTGATCGCGTCGAGCACCTTCGCCTCCTGGCCGAGCGCGGAGCAGATCACGACGCGCGCCTCCGGGTCGAGCTCGACGAGCTCGCGCAACGTGGCAAGGCCGTCCTTCTGCGGCATCGTGATGTCGAGCGTCACGAGGTCCGGCTGGAGGTCCCGGTAGGCGGCGAGCGCCGCGTCGCCATCGCCTGCCTCGCCGACCACCTCGTGGCCGCCCGCTACGAGCGCGTCGGTCAGGACCTTGCGCATGAAGGCTGCGTCGTCGACGACGAGCACGCGTGCCATCACATGACTCCTTGGTTGTTGGTGACGTCGCCCGCAGGTCTCCGGTCGCGGGCTGAGACGTCGCCCGCAGGTCGGCCGCTTGCGGCGACCGGAGGACGAAACGAACTCACATCGGTCAACCGCAGCGCCCACTCGCCCTCGTCGGTGAGGACGAGCCGGCCGCTGGCGAAGCGCAGGCCGTTCACGTACAGGTCGACGGGGTCGTCGGCCTTGCGGTCCAGCTCCAGCACCGCGCCCGGCGGAAGCTGCGGCGCGTCGCCGAGCGAGGCGCGCGTGCGGCCAAGCTCCGCCCACACGCGCACGCGAATGTCGCGCAGCGCGTCGTCGAGCGAGCGCTCCTCGCCGGGCTGGGTGCGGCCCTCGATGCCGAGCGCCGCCAGCCCGCCGTCGCCGCTGAGCTGCTCGGCGCCCTGCTCGTCGAGCGCGCGCGTCATGCGCAGCACGAACGCGTTCGGCACGAGCTGCACGAGCCGGCACGGCTCGCCGCAGGCGCGCAGCGTGGCCGTCACGGCGTGCGGCGTCGCGTCGAACGCCTCGCGCGCGGTGGCGGCGGCGGGGTCCGCGAGCAGTCGGGTCTCCGGCGGCGCGATCTCGACGTCCTGCCCGAGCACGACGCCGGTCGCGCTCGCGGCCGCCGCGAACATCTGGTTGGCCGCCTCGGCGACGGCTGACAGCTCAAGCTCGGTCGGCTCGTCGGCCGCGTCGTCGTCGGCGATCGCGGAGCCGCCCATCGCGGCGGCGATCAGGCGCGCGCCGCGCGGCGTCATCAGCAGCACGTTGCCGCCCGTGACGCCCTCGACGTAGGCGACGCTGACCGCGACGGCGGGACCCTCGAAGCCCTCGAACGGGCTCTGCTCGCCGGGCACGACCACGACGTCGCCGCGCTCGACCGGCTGCGGGCATATCGCGTCGAGCGCCTTCGCGACCGCCTCGGCGGTCGAGGCGCCGAGGCGCATGAGGGCGTCGGCGCTGCTCATCGCCCGCTCACCTGCACCGCGCGGCGCGTGCCGCTGCGGCCCGGCTGGGCGCGGTGGATCGGCACGTCCTCGGCGTACACGCCGACGCCGTCGGCGGCGAACGAGCCGAGCCGCACGAGGTCGCCGGGGGCGAGCGCGAGCACCTCGTCGATCGCCATGTCGACGTGCGCCACCTCGGCCCGCAGCACCACCTCCGCGCCAGCGACGGCGCGGCGGACAGCCGCGGCGATCGCCGGATCGGCGGCCTCGCTGCGCGTCTCGCGGCCAGCCAGCTCGTCGTCGACCGCGGCGATCGCGGACCACGGCACGAGCAGCGACAGCGTCGAGGAGTGGCGGTCGACGCGTGCCTCGAAGGTGAGCGTGAGCGTCGGGTCGCTGACAGCCGTGACCTGCAGCCCCTCCATGTGCGTGTCGACGTCGCGCGCGGTCAGCTCGAGCCCGGCGAGGTCCTGCCACACGAGCGACATGTGGTGCGTGAGCGTGTCGAACAGGCGGCGCGTGAGCGCCCAGTCGATCTCGCTCAGCTTGCGCACCTTCGGCGGGCGCTCGGGCGCGCCGCCAAGCAGGTGCTCGATCGTCAGCAGCACGAGCGGCAGCTCGGCCGTCAGCAGCATGCGCGTGCCGACCGGCGAGACCGCCAGCGCGGCGCCGACGGAGTCCTGCGGGAGCGCCGACTGCGCGCTCGACCACGGCAGCTGCGTCGTGTCGATCACCTCCAGCTCGAGCGGCACGCGCAGCTCGGCCGACAGGCGCGTCGCGGCGGTCGTGCAGAAGGCGTCGAGCGCGCGCACGATGCGGCGCTCGTGCTCGCTCGTGAACTTCGTCGGGCGCGCGAAGTCGACGCTGCGCAGGCGGCGACTGCGGCGCCCGTGGGGGGAGCCACCGCCGGAGCCGGCGGCGTCGTCCGGCAGCTCGCCGTGCTGCGCCGCCTCGACGAGCGCGGCGACCTGGTCGTTCGTGAGGATCTCGCTCATGGCGTCTCCCCCGGGTGATCGGCAGCAGCGACCGGATGCCACAGCTCGATCTCGTCGCCGCCCGCCTCCTTGACCGTGATCCGCGCGTCGCCGACGCGCACGCGCACGGTGCGGCCACGGTCGCCGCCGGTCGCGGCAGCCCGCACGGGGATGCCCGCGCTCGCGAGCGCCTCGCGCACCGCCACCTCGTTGCGCGCGCCGAGGTCGAGCCCGGTGGGGCCCGTAGAGCTCGCGTTCCCGAACATCTGGGCCCCGCCCGCGAGGACCGCCTCCAAGCGGCCGGGGCTCGCGCCGAGGCGCTCGGCAAGCGCGACGAGCGACGGCACGGCGCGGTCGGCGAACTTCGCCGGCGCACTGTAGGCGGCGTTCGCGACCGGCAGCATCACGTGCGCGAGCCCGGCGACGGCCTGGTCGCGGTCGACGAGCGCGACACCCACGCAGGAGCCGAGCCCCATCGAGACGAGCTCGTCCTCGGGCGTCGCGGACACCGCCAGCTCTCCCATGCGAACGACCTTCACGGTCGCGTCACTGGGTGGGCGGGACGGGGTCCGTGGCGTCGAGCCCGAGCCGTGCAAGCAGCTCTGCGACGCCCGCGTCGGTCGGCAGCAGCAGGAACGACAGCCCGCAGGCGGCGCCCTCGACGGCCAGGTCGGCGTCCATCATCAGCGCGACGTCGAGCTCACCGGCGCTCGCCGTGAGCACCGAGGCGACGATCGCGCCGAGCATGTCGTAGACCACGTGCGGCGGCCGCGGCTCGAGCGCGAGACCGGTCATCGTCGCCAGCGCGCCGACAGCAGCGGCGCCGAGGATGTTGCCGATCTCGCCGAGCGCCGAGTCGCCCAGCTCACTGCGCGGCTCGACGCCGAGCAGCTCGCACAAGGTCGCCGCGCAGCCGTTCGAGAACAGCAGCAGCACGACGAGGTCGGCGTCCCCGCCGACCGGCATCACGAC